>NZ_JAXCMJ010000039.1:0-32464 GCF_038084995.1 Sphingomonas sp. 2378 | reverse complement strand
GCCTGGAAGCGTCACCGGGGGGGGGGAGGGTGGACGCTTCCAGGCCTATGTCTTGGACAGCGAGAGCGGGGGGGCATAAGTTCGCTATCCGAAGAGCAGAACCCACCGCCGGGCCGTCGGTTCCCGGCTTTTTTCGCAATTGCGAATCTTTTTCCGAACGTCAGTCGCGCCCGACGATCGGCACGGCGATCTCATAGGCGCCGGTCAGCGGATCATGGTGCAGCGGGGCGCGAAGCTGTCGTGCCAGCCCTTCCATCACCCGGCCATAACGCTTGCCGATCAGGTGGCGAAGCTCGTCGGTTTCGACCAGGGCGCGCGATACGACCCGGACGACCGCACGGCCCTCCTGCTCGGTGGGCTTGATCGCGACGCGGATCTGCGCCGCTGGGTCGCAGTTCATCGCCAGTTCGATCGTCTCGGTCACGAGGAACGCAACGGCAACCGCCACGTCCTGGTTGACCAGGAGAGGCGCAACGTCGAGCGAGATGCCGATCCCGGCGGCATTCTCCGGCGCGGTGGCGCGGATATTGGCGGCCAGCTCGCCGATCATCGTGCGCAGGTTCAGCCCGCGATTTTCCTCCAGCTCGGCGAAATGATGGCGGTGGACGACCGCCAAGGCATCGACCCGCCGCTGGATCGAGGAATAGGCCGCCATCGCCTCGGGGCCCGTCGCGCCGCGCGCGTGGAAGTTGATGAGGCTGGAGATGACCTGAAGGTTGTTCTTGACCCGGTGATGCACCTCGCGGGTCAATTTGGTCTGGCGTACCAGTCCTTCGGCAAGCCCGGCCTCGTGGGTCGCGACGGTCCGGGTGATCGCCTCGAATGTGTCGGCCAGGTCGCGGATTTCCTGGGCGGGGGCCGCCTCGACCCGACTGATGTCCAGGACTTCGCCGGGCTGATAGGTGGCGACGATGCCCCGCAACTGGCGGAGCGGCCGGATGAGCAGCCGGTCCACCACGAACCATCCGATCAGCACCGCCGCCAGCCACATCAGCAGCGGCAGCGCCAGCGCGACGATCAGCGACGAGGTGATGGGGGCACTCAGCGCGGAGGTGCGCAGGACCAGGCCCGCAATGCCCAGTTCGGTGCGGATGGACTTCATCCGCTCCAGCGCCCCGCGCTTCGGCATGTCCTCCAAGGTCAGCGATTCACCGTCCAGCTCCAGTGCCGAGGCGATCGGGCTGGCATGGCTGTTCTGATCGATCAGCGATTGAAGGAAGGGCAGCGGGAAGAAGGCGCGGGCCTGGGCCCGTCCATCCTGATGCGCAACCGACAGGACCAGTCCCTTGCCCGGCAGGATGTCGGCCCCGATCGGCGATCCGCTGACCGGCATGGGCAGCGCGGCGGGCAGGGGATCGCCGCACAGCGTCCGCCCCGAACGATCGGTGATCAGGAACCGTGCGCCGGTCAGCGACTGCTGGGCGAAGACGCCCTGTGCCCGTGCGCAGCTCGGCGTGTCGAGCGGGTCCTGGCCCATGGCACGCACCGCGACGCGCAGCGCGGTCATGTCGCCCATCAACTCGGTGGCGATGGCGCGCGCATCCTCGTTCGCGGCGATGCGCAACCGGCCGCTGGCCTCGCTATCGGCGAGCCGCGTCGTCTGAAGCGTGGCGAAGACCGCGATGGCGGCCAGGATCAACAGGGTACCACCAAGAACGAAAACGAGTTTCGCGCCCGTCGTCAAACGCGGCGGGGCGGGGCGGAGGCGTTCGGGAACCTCTGTGTCTTGGGATGGGGCGCTGGCCATGCGGCCGGTCGTCAACCCAGCTTGCTGAGAAGGTCAAGCATCTCGTCAGGAATCTTTTCGTCGACGGTCTTTTGATACGCCTGGCGAAGTGCCGAGCCCGCATCCTTCTCGCCACCCTTTTGAGGAGCGGATGACGGCGTCTTCTTCGTCTTGTTGCCCAAACTCAAAATATCCCCCTGCAACGACCCACAAAGCGGGGCAACCGACGTGTCGACGCACCATGGCGCCGCCGGTCGGCGTTACGCCAGAGCCATAGTTGATGTGGCGATGAAACCAAATTCGATCTTGTTGGTTCCCGATGCGATACGAAAAATCCGAAGGTCGGTTCCGTTCGCGGCTGCCAGAGGGGATTTCGGGAAACGGCATTGAAAACCGGCGCGGCGGCCAGCACATGAGTCACCGCGAATATCTCAGGGAGTGATTATTACCCATGTCGCTTGGACAGCAGCTTGCGCCCCATCTTCCCTTTCTGCGGCGCTATGGCCGGGCCCTGACGGGCAGCCAGATGCACGGCGACAAATATGTTCGCGCCACGCTGGAAGCGATCGTCGCGGCCCCGGACCAGTTTCCGCGCGATGTCGATCCGCGGCTGGGCCTGTACCGCATGTTCCAGGGCATCTGGTCCTCGGCCAATTATGACGAACTTGATCGCGAAGGCGTCGACGCCGACGGCAATGAGGGGGTGGCCCGCGCGCGTCTCGCCCGCATGACGCCGCTGTCGCGCCAGGCGTTGCTCCTGACCGCGATGGAAGGCTTCACGCCCGAGGACGCGGCCTATCTGATCGATGTAGAGCCGAGCGAGGTCGAGAATCTCGTCTCCGAGGCGCTGGCCGAGATCGAGAAACAGACCCGCGCCCGCGTTCTTATCATCGAGGACGAGCCGATCATCGCGATGGATATCGAGACGATCGTGCGCGACCTGGGCCATGAGGTGACCGGCGTCGCCGTCACCCGTGACGAGGCCGTGGCGCTGGCCATGGAGGACCGCCCCGGCCTGGTGCTGGCGGATATCCAGCTGGCCGACGACAGCTCGGGCATCGATGCGGTCAAGGACATCCTGGCCGAGTTCGAGGTGCCGGTGATCTTCATCACCGCCTTCCCCGAGCGTCTGCTGACCGGCGAACGGCCCGAACCGACCTTCCTGATCACCAAGCCCTTCCAGCGGTCCACCGTGAAGGCGGCGATCAGCCAGGCGCTGTTCTTCGACCAGACCACCATTCCCGCCGAGTAAGGGGCCGAACAGGAAAGCGTTTCGGTTACGGACCCAAAACGGTTGACAGACGTTGAGGCAGACATGGCTGATCCCAATGAACCCATTCATGTCGCCAAAGAGGATGCTCGGGCAGGATCGACGCCGCATGTCACGCGGTACATCCTGCCCATATCGCTGGTCCTCGTGATCGTGATCTTCGCCTTCCTGGTGTTGCGCTGACGCGAGGCCCGATTAGGGCTCTGACACGACTGGCTATTTTGGGCCGGTACCCTATATTTCAAAGCGGTCGTGTGTTCGGCCGCTTCCGATGATCGGATTTTCATGACGCAGCCTTTGACGCGGGACGAATTGGAAGACGACGCACCCGATGCGCCGGTCGAACACGTCGCGCTGGATGATTCCGAGTTCAAGACGGAACTGGCCCGCGTGATTCCCCATCTTCGCGCCTTTGGCCGCTCGCTGTCGGGCAGCCGCGATCTGGCCGACGATCTGGTGCAGGAGACGCTGCTGAAGGCTTGGGCCGCGCGCAAGCGGTTCCAGGCGGGCACGAACATGCGGGCCTGGACCTTCATCATCCTGCGCAACCTGTATCTGTCGCAGATGCGTCGTGCGCGCTTCAAGGGCGAGTGGGACGATCTGGTCGCCGATCGTATCCTGGCGGCTCCGGCCAGCCAGGACCGCCATGTCGAACTGGGCGATATGCAACGCGCGCTGATGCACCTGCCGCAGCCGCAGCGCGAAGCTCTGATTCTGGTCGGTGCGGGTGGCTTCGCCTATGAAGAGGCTGCGGAAATCTGCAACGTCGCGGTCGGCACGATCAAGAGCCGCGTCGCGCGTGGCCGCGTCGCGCTGGAGGCGATCCTGACCGAAGGCTCGCTGCCATCGCGTCGCCTGCACGAAACCGACAGCAGCAAGACCGCGCTCGACACGATCATGGGCGATGTCGACCAGTTGAGCGGCGGGCGGTAATTCCGCGTCCGATGATTTCGCGACCGCGTCGATCCATGGGTCGGGGCGGTCGTTTTGCGTCTGGTCCCGGCGGTGAGTGATCCCTCGCTGGGTTGGGAAGGGGTGGCGGAGCGGTTCGCCGCTCTCCGAACCGATATCGGCGTCGATGTCGTGCTTCGCTGGGCCGAACATGTCCGTCCCGGCGGCGCGATCGTGGATATCGGATGTGGGACCGGCCTCCCGATCGGGCGGGCGCTGAGCGATGCGGGCTTTCGTATGTTCGGGATCGATCCGTCGCCGACATTGCTGGCGGCCTATCGCCGCCATGTGCCAAGCGCGGTCACGGCGGAGGAAGGGGTCGAAGCCAGCCGCTTTTTCGACCGCCGATACGATGGCGCGGTCATGGTCGGACTGCTCTTCCTGCTCAGCGAGGAGCGACAGCGCCCGGTCCTCGCCCGCATCGCCGACATCCTGCACCCCGGCGGGCATTTGCTGTTCAGCGCACCGGAACAGTCATGTCAGTGGACCGACAGCCTGACCGGCCAACTTTCCCGATCGCTCGGCCTTGCGGAGTATCGCCGCATTCTCAACGAGATCGGTTGCCCACTGGTCGAGTGCTATCGGGATGAGGGGGGCAACCATCATTGCTACGCCCGGCGGTCGGATTATCGAAGCTGATCCGACCGGGTGCCGGACACGCCGCGAATCCGGTCGAGGCGCGCCAGGAGCCGGACCCAGGGATCGGGCAGCCGCGACGGCTCCGAAAAGGCGGCGCGCAACGTCATGCCGATATCGTCCACGCGGCGCGGCGCGGGAACGATCCGGATATCGTTGGTCCAGGGGTCTGTAGTCGTCATACGATCATAACGAACTCGGTCTTGACAAGTTCAAAACATTATGAAGCGATTCTTGTCATCACATGGAAAGCCTTGGTCCATGTGTCGCGTCGGGATAGACGGGACGCATGAATGCGTTTCCGGCCAGCGGCCCGATCATGAGCCTGCCCGATGCGGTTGCCCGCGCGCGGCGGCATTCCTCCTTCCTGGCGATGCTGCTCGATCGGGAGCGGGAGATCGAAGCCAAGGCGCTGGACGGTATTCTGGCGGAGCCGAGCGCGCCCGACCCCGATCTATCGGTGGGAACGGCACTGCGGCGGCAGCGGCGCGCACTGGCTTTGACCGTGGCGCTGGGCGATCTGGCGGGGGTCTATGACCTGACCGAGGTGACGGGGCGGCTGACCGATTTCGCCGACCATGCGCTCGACCGTGCGGTCCGGGCGGCGATCGAGGAGCGGACGCCGGGCGCCGAGCCGGTCGGCTTCGCTGCGATCGCCTTGGGCAAGCAGGGTAGCCGCGAACTCAACTATTCGTCCGACATCGACCCCATCCTGCTGTTCGACCCGAAGACCCTGCCGCATCGCCCGCGCGAGGAGCCGGAGGATGCGGCGGTCCGGATCGCCAAGCGGGTGGTCGAACTGCTCCAGGCGCGCGACGGCGAGGGCTATGTGCTGCGCGTCGACCTGCGGCTGCGGCCCTCGCCCGAAGCGACACCGATCGCGATCCCGGTGGAGGGGGCGATCGCCTATTATGAAAGCCAGGCGCTGACCTGGGAGCGGGCGGCGTTCATCCGCGCCCGCGCGGCGGCGGGGGACATGGCGCTGGGACAGCGCTTCCTCGACGCGATCCGCCCGTTCGTCTGGCGGCGGGCGCTCGATTTCGGGGCGGTGGGCGAGATTCGCGACCTGACCCATCGTATCCGCGACCATCATGCGCAGGGGCAGGCGATGGGGCCGGGCTATGACCTCAAGCGCGGGCGTGGCGGGATTCGCGAGATCGAATTCTTTGCGCAAATCCATCAGTTGATCCACGGTGGCCGCGACCCCGCCCTTCGCGCGCCCGCCACCCGCGACGCGCTGGCGCGGCTGGCGGAGGCCGGGCGGATCGATGCGGGGGAGGCGGCGGCGCTGTCTGATGCCTATGTCCTGCTGCGGACCATCGAGCACCGGGTGCAGATGATCGACGATCGCCAGACCCATCAATTGCCGCTGGGCGACGGATTGGGGCGGGTGGCGCAACTGCACGGGCTGGCCGATGGCGAGGCGCTGGTCGCGATGCTGGCCCCGGTGACGGCAAAGGTCGGGCGGTTCTACGACGCGCTCGATGCCGATGAGCGGCCGCGCCTGCCGCATGATCCGGTGCTGCTCAACCAGCGGCTGGCGGCGGCGGGGCTGCGCGATATCGAGGCGGCGGCGCGGCGGATCGCGGCGTGGCGCGGCGGCGACTATGCCGCCTTGCGCAGTCCGGCGGCGCGTGAGGCGCTGGACGCGGTGCTGCCGACCCTGGTCGAGGCATTGGGCGAGGCGCCGGACCCCGATGCGGCGCTGCTCAAGCTCGATTCGCTGTTCGAGCGGATGACCAGCGCGATCAACATCTTCCGCCTGCTGGAGGCGCGACCCGGCCTCGCCAGCCTGACCGTCGAGATCCTCAGCCATGCGGCGCCACTGGCGGGCGAACTGGCCCGGCGTCCGGCGCTGCTCGACGGGTTGATCGACGCCTCCGCGTTCGAGCCGCTGCCTGCCGTCGAACATCTGGAACGCGCCATGCGGGGGGGTGAGGCGGGGCAGGATTATCAGGACAGGCTCGATCATGTCCGCCGGGTGGTCGGCGAATTGCGGTTCGCCTTGGGGGCGCAGATCGTGGCGGGGCGGGCCGATCCGCTGGAGGTGGCGGGCGGCTATGCGCGCGTCGCCGAGGCGGCGGTGGGGGTGCTGGCACAGGCGACGGTGGACGAATTCGTCACAGCGCATGGCCGGGTGCCCGATAGCGAACTCGTGATCCTGGCATTGGGCCGGATGGGCGGCGCGGCGCTGACCCATGCATCGGACCTCGACCTCGTCTATCTGTTCACCGGCGATTTCGCCGCCGAGTCCGATGGGCCGAAGCCGCTGGGGGCGACGCTTTACTATAACCGGCTGGCGCAGCGGGTGACGGCGGCGCTGTCGGTCCCGACCCAGGCGGGGCCGCTCTATCCGGTCGATACCCGGCTTCGCCCCTCTGGTACGCAGGGGCCGCTGGTCGTCTCGGTGGAGAGTTTCGCGCGCTATCAACGCGAGGATGCCTGGACCTGGGAACATATGGCACTGACCCGCGCCCGGCCCATTTATGGATCGGCGAAGGCGCGGAACGCCGTCGCCTCCGTCATTGCCGACGTGCTGAACGGCAACCGCCCCCCGCGTGACGTGGCGGCGGAGGCGGGGGAAATGCGGGCCGAGATGGCACGGCACAAGCCGCCGCAGGGACCGCTGGACGTGAAGCTGCTGCCCGGCGGACTGGTCGATCTGGAATTCGCGGTGCACCGGACGCAACTGACCTGGCGGACCGGCTTTGACCCCGATCTGGGCCGGGCGATCGCGGCTCTGGTGGGGCAGGGGCTGATGCCCCCCGGCATGGCGACGGCGCATGACGTGCTGACCCGCGCGCTCGTCGCCTTCCGCCTGCTGGTGCCCGATGGGCAGGAGCCGCCAGAGCCGACCCGCCCGCTGATCGCACGCGCCATGGGGCTGGCCGACTGGGACATGGTGGTTGCCACGCTGGAGGCGACGCGGCAGGAGGTCGGCCAGGTCTGGCAAGAAGGAGTGGGCGATGGAACAGGGTGATCCGATTCCGGCGGTGACGGTCGCGACGGCGGCGGGCGAGCCGCTGGCACTGGGCGAATTGGCCGGGCCGTTGGTCGTCTATTTCTATCCCAAGGACGACACCAGCGGCTGCACGCGCGAGGCGCAGGACTTCACCGCGCTGGCCGGGGCGTTCGCCGAGGCGGGCGTGCGGGTGCTTGGCATTTCCAAGGACAGCCCCGCCAAGCATCGCAAGTTCGCGGAGAAGCACGCGCTGACCGTCGAACTGGCGAGCGATGAGGACGGCGCGGCCTGCGAAGCGTTCGGCGTCTGGGGCGAGAAGATGCTCTACGGCAAGGCCTATATGGGGATCGAGCGCGCGACCTTCCTGTTCGGTCGCGACGGGATGCTTGCGCGAAGCTGGCGCAAGGTGAAGGTGCCCGGCCATGCCGAGGCGGTGCTGGAGGCGGCGCGCGCGCTTTGACGACGATCGCCGGACGGTGCGCGGCGGTGCTGCGCGAGAGCGAGGCGCTGGCCAAGGTACGGCTGGCGCGGCAGGTCGCGCGCGAGTGGCGGCGGGGGGCGCTGGCGCATCGCTTCGACACCGCCATGCCCGATGCGCCGGGGCGGCCCGACCGGCCCGAATTGCTGCCCCCCAACCGTATGCCCAAGCGCGGGCGCGGGGGATCGGAAAAGGGGCGGATCGCGCTGCTCCACGCGCTGGCGCATATCGAGTTTTCGGCGATCGACCTGGCGTTCGACGCGGCGGGGCGGTTCGGCGGGCAATTCCCGCGCAGCTTCGTCGACGACTGGATTTCGGTCGGCGCGGACGAGGCGATGCACTTCGCGGTGCTGCACCGGCGATTGCGCACCTTGGGTTCGGGCTATGGCGAATTGCCCGCCCATGCCGGATTGTGGGAGGCGGCCGAGGAAACCGCGCATGACGCGATGGCGCGCCTCGCCATCGTGCCGATGGTGCTGGAGGCACGCGGGCTCGACGTGACGCCGGAGACGGTGGCGCGGTTTCGCGGCGGCGGTGACGAGGCGTCGGCGCGCATCCTCCACCGCATCTATACCGATGAGATTCGCCATGTCGGTTTCGGCGCGAAATGGTTCGGCTATCTGGCCGCCGGGCACGATATCGAACCCGCCGCGCACTGGCAGATGCTGGTCCGCCGCCATTTTCGGGGGGCGGTTAAGCCACCGTTCAACGTTTCGGCGCGCGAGTCAGCCGGTTTGACGCGGGATTTCTACGAACCACTTGCGGACATGGAACCCATGACGGCACAAGCTGACCGTCTGTAACGCGGTGGGGCTGCGAAACAGCATTGGATGGACGAAGCCGGCAAACCCGCCATGGGGGTGTCTGGCGCAGAAGTGTCGGGGTTCGATGACGCAGCTTCAGTTTACGGGTAAATCGATTGCATCGCGCGTCCGATCGGTTCTTGGCACCGCCGCCGTCATCGCACTGACCGGCAACGCGGCCATCGCGGCATCCTCCGCTCCCGGCGCACCCAACGCGCCGCATCATGCGCCGACCGCCGTCGGTGGCGAGTTCATCCCGGCCAACAGCACCGAGGCTTCCGCCGATATCCGCGCCGACCAGCAGTTCCGTACCCTGTTCCAGACCTGGAAGAAGATGGACACGGGGCAAAAGGGCGTGATCGCGATCCCCTCGGTCCATCCGGTCGAAAAGCTTCAGTTCACCAGCAATTTCGGTATCCGCTCCGACCCGTTCCGGGGCACGGCCGCGATGCATGCCGGGGTCGATATTCCGGGCCCCGTCGGCACGCCGATCTACGCCACCGCCGACGGCATCGTCGATCATGCGGGCTGGCAGGGCGGATACGGCAATCTGGTCGAGGTCAATCATGGCAAGGGCATCGCGACCCGCTATGGCCATCTCTCCAAGATCCTGGTCGCCGATGGCGCCCGCGTGACGCGCGGCCAGTTGATCGCCCTGATGGGCTCGACCGGGCGTTCGACCGGCCCGCACCTCCATTACGAAGTCCGCATGGATGGCCATGCGGTCAACCCGATCCCCTTCCTGACCACCGGCGACTATCTGACCGCGTCGCAGGATCATGCGATCCACCAGATCCCCGTCTCCACCGACGGCCCCGCCGCGCAGGATTGATCCCTTTTATCCTCCCCGGTACGGGGAGGTGGCAGGCCGAAGGCCTGACGGAGGGGGGCTTCCACACAAGACGAAGCTGGCGGCGCGCCCCCTCCACCAGCTTCGCTGGTCCCCCTCCCCGTGCCGGGGAGGAATAGTCCTCTCGCTGGGATTGCCCCACTCGCCCCCCGCGCCTATCTGATCGTCATGGCCACCAGCATTTCCGAAATCGCGCTGACCCCGGCCGCTGCGTCTCGCGTCGCGGCGATCGCCCAGCGGCAGAACAAGCCCGCCATCCTGCGTCTGTCGGTGGAGGGCGGCGGCTGTTCGGGCTTCCAGTATAAGTTCGGGCTGGCCGATGGCCCGGCGGAGGACGATGTCATCGCCGAAACCGACGGCGTCCGTCTGGTCGTCGACAGCATCAGCCTGGACCTCGTGCGCGGTGCGGAGGTGGATTATGTCGAATCGCTCGGCGGCGCGGCATTCCGGGTCGAGAACCCCAACGCCGCCTCGGGCTGTGGCTGCGGCACCAGCTTCTCGGTCTGACGTGAAGATCACCACCTATAACGTCAACGGGATCAAGGCCCGTCTGCCGCGCCTGCTCGAATATCTTGGCGAGGCGGAGGCCGATATTGTCTGCCTTCAGGAATTGAAGGCCAGCGACGAAAGCTTCCCCATCGCCGAGATCGAGGCGGCGGGATATGGCGCGGTCTGGCACGGGCAGAAGAGTTGGAACGGCGTCGCGATCCTCGCGCGCGGCACCCAGCCGGTCGAGCGGCAACGCGGACTGGCGGGCGAGCCCGACGACGAACAGAGCCGCTATCTGGAATGCGACGTCGATGGGCTGGTGGTCGCTTCGCTCTATCTTCCCAACGGCAATCCGCAGCCGGGGCCGAAATTCGATTACAAGCTGCGCTGGATGGAGCGACTGGCCGCGCGGGCGCGGGACTTGCTGGCGGAGGAGGTTCCGGCCGTGCTGGCCGGGGACTATAATGTCATCCCCAACGACGACGACACCTTCTCCGTCGCGGCCATGGCCAGCGACGCGCTGATGCAGCCGGAGAGCCGGGCCGCCTATCGTCGGTTGCTGGCGCAAGGCTGGACGGACTCGCTGCGCACCCGGGCGCCCAAGGGCGGGGTGTGGACCTTCTGGGACTATCAGGCGGGCTCGTGGCAGCGTGACGCGGGCTTCCGCATCGACCATCTGCTGCTCAGCCCGCAGGCCGCCGACCGGCTGGTCGATGCAGGTGTCGACAAAAGCTATCGCGGGCGGGAAAAGGCCAGCGATCATGCCCCGACCTGGGTGAGATTGCGGGACCAGTAATTCCTCCCCTGCAAGGGGAGGGGGACCATGCGAAGCATGGTGGAGGGGGATCGCCACAGAGGGCGTCTATTGTGGAAGCCCCCCTCCGTCAGGCCTTTGGCCCGCCACCTCCCCGTGCCGGGGAGGATTTGATATGGCCTCCACGCTCAACTATCCGAGACCATCGATGCGCCGCGCCGCTATCCTGATCCTTCTCACCCTCGCTGCCTGTGACCAGCGCGGCAGTCCCGACGCGCGGGTCGCCGATGCGGACGCACAGGAGCGGGTGCGCCAGGAAAAGGCGGCGAAGGAGATCGTCGGGCAGACCGAGGATCAGGTGCGCGTGAAGGTGCTGGAACAGCGTGTGGCGGCGCTGGAGGTGCAGGTCGCGGCGATGCAGGGCGATCGCAAGTTGCTCGACGCGCAACTGGTCGAGCAGCGGCTGAACCAGATCGAAGCGCGGAATGTCGGCGATACGGCGTCTTCGCCGATATCGAATGCGCAAGGCGACACCGTGTCGCCCGATCGGGCCGCGAAGACGCGGGCACCGGGCCCGTCCGCGACGCCCGCCGCGCGCAAACCGCTGGTCCTCGACCTGCGATAGCGGCGCGGCGGGGAAGGGCGCTCCGGCCCGACGGACCGGAGCGCGGTGAAGGCTTACTTCTTCAGGTGCGCCGAGATGAACTTGTTCATCTCGAACATGGTGCACTTGTCCTTGCCGAACACCTTCTTCAGCTTGTCGTCGGCCAGGATTTCCCGCTTGTTTTCCGGGTTCTGCAGGTTGTTGGCCTTGATATAGTCCCACACCTTGCTGATGACCTGGCTGCGCGGCAGCTTCTCGTTGCCGACGATCGCGCCCAGTTCCTCGGACGGCTGGACCGGTGCGTGGATGCCGGTGCCCGTGGTTGCGGTGGCCATGTGTTTCCTTCCCTTAATCCTTCTGCGTCCCGGCCTGGTCGGCGGGTCGCGCGTGAATCACGCCTTCTTAAGCGCGTCCGCCTTGTGCGCTGCCTTTCCGCCGTTGTCACTCTCTACTATGTATTGCGGTGCATCCTTGGATGCGCGGACGGTGTGGCCCTTGATGGTCGTGTCGCTGGTCTGCTTCTTGACGACCTTGCCCTCGGCGGTGCCGCCATGGCTGTTCCATTCGACATGATCGCCCTTCTTGAACTCGGTCATCATCGCTCTCCCGGGTTGTGATCCGCATCAATCCGCCGGGGTCATCCTTGGTTGCATGGGCGCGCGCGACGCGGCATCAGGGCGGCCATCCAAGGAGACAGGAACCCATGAAGACCCGCGCCGCCGTCGCCTTCGAAGCGAAGAAGCCGCTCGAAATCGTCGAACTCGATCTGGAAGGCCCCAAGGCCGGTGAAGTCCTGGTCGAGATCATGGCGACCGGCATCTGCCACACCGACGCCTATACGCTGGACGGCCTCGACAGCGAGGGACTGTTCCCCAGCGTGCTGGGCCATGAAGGCTGCGGCATCGTGCGCGAGGTCGGCGCGGGTGTCACATCCGTGGTGCCGGGCGATCACGTCATCCCGCTCTACACGCCCGAATGCCGCCAGTGTAAGTCGTGCCTGTCGGGCAAGACCAACCTGTGCACCGCGATCCGCGCGACGCAAGGGAAAGGGCTGATGCCCGACGGCACGACCCGCTTCAGCTACAAGGGGCAGCCGATCTTCCATTATATGGGCTGCTCCACCTTCTCGAACTTCACCGTCCTGCCGGAGATCGCGGTGGCGAAGATCCGCGAGGACGCGCCGTTCGACACGAGCTGCTATATCGGCTGCGGCGTGACGACGGGCGTGGGTGCGGTGGTCAACACCGCCAAGGTTCAGCCGGGCGAGAATATCGTCGTCTTCGGGCTGGGCGGCATCGGCCTGAACGTCATCCAGGGGGCCAGGCTCGCCGGTGCGGGCCGGATCATCGGCGTCGACATCAATCCCGATCGCGAGGAATGGGGGCGGCGCTTCGGCATGACCCATTTCCTCAACTCCAAGGGGCTGAGCCGCGAGGAGACGATCGCCAAGATCCTCGAACTCACCGATGGCGGCGCGGATTACAGCTTCGACGCGACCGGCAATACCGAGGTGATGCGCACCGCGCTGGAGGCGTGCCATCGCGGCTGGGGCACCTCGATCATCATCGGCGTGGCCGAGGCGGGCAAGGAGATCAGCACGCGCCCGTTCCAACTGGTGACGGGGCGCAACTGGCGGGGCACCGCGTTCGGCGGCGCGCGCGGGCGGACCGACACGCCCAAGATCGTCGACTGGTATATGAACGGCAAGATCGAGATCGACCCGATGATCACCCACCGGCTGACGCTGGAGGAGATCAACAAGGGCTTCGACCTGATGCACGCGGGCGAGAGCATCCGCAGCGTGGTGATCTTCTGATGTTCAGCCATGTCGTGCTCGGGGCGAACGATATCGCCCAGGCCAAGCGCTTCTACGACGCGATCCTGGGCGCGATCGGCGTACCCGAGGGGGTGGTCGATCCGCTCGGGCGGCTGGTTTACAGCCATAAGGGCGGGCGCTTCCTGATTACCCGTCCGCTGAACGGCGAGCCCGCGACCCATGCCAATGGCGGGACGCTGGGCTTTGCGGTGGACTCGCCCGAACAGGCCGATGCCTGGTACGCGGCGGGGCTCGCGCATGGCGGCATGGCGATCGAGGACCCGCCGGGCTATCGCCATCCGCCGGTGGGCAAGGTCTATCTGGCTTATTTGCGCGATCCAGCCGGCAACAAGCTGTGCGCACGGCATCTGGTGGAGGCGAACTGATGTACACCCATATCATGGTCGGATCGAACGACATTGCCCGGTCCAAGGTGTTTTACGACGCGCTGTTCACGGCGCTGGGCGGCCAGCCGGGGCGCCAGCATCCCGAGCTTGAGCGCGTCATGTATCTGCACAATGGGTCGATCTTCATCGTGACCCGCCCGATCGACGGACAGCCCGCCACCCACGCCAATGGTGGCACGATCGGCCTGGGCGCCGCCGATCCCGCACAGGTCGAAGCGGCCCATGCGGCGGGTGTGGCGCATGGCGGCACCGCGATCGAGGGGCCGGTCGGTGAGCGTGATACCGGCATGGGCAAGGCCCATCTCGGCTATCTGCGCGACCCGGACGGCAACAAGCTGTGCCTGGGTTGTCGCCTCCCTGCCGCATGAGCGCCGACTATATCCTGACGCTGGCGTGCCAGGACCGGGTCGGCATCGTCGCCGCCGTGTCGGGTGCGCTGGCCGGGATCGACGGGTTCATCCTCGACAGCCAGCAATATGCCGATCTGGAGACGGGGCGCTTCTTCCTGCGCATCGTCTTCACCGGGCAGGGCGCGCGGTTCCCGGCCTCGGTCGAGGGGGTGAGGGCGGCGCTGGCCGAGCCCGCCGCGCGCTTCGGATTCGACTGGCATGTCGCGCCCGCCACCGAGCGGCCCCGGATGCTGATCGCCGTGTCGAAGGGCTCGCACTGCCTGAACGACCTGCTGCATCGCTGGCGGACCAACACGCTGCCGGTCGAGATCGTCGGCGTGGTGTCCAACCATGACAGCCTGCGTGGCTTGGTCGAGTGGCATGGCCTGCCCTGGCATTATTTGCCGGTCAGCGACGCCAATCGCGCCGAGCAGGAAGCGGCGATGCTGTCCCTGATGGACGAGACGCGGGCCGATTACCTCGTCCTTGCCCGCTATATGCAGGTGCTGGGCGAGCGGCTGGTCGCGGCGTTGCCGGGGCGGTGCATCAACATCCATCACAGCTTCCTGCCCGGCTTCAAGGGTGCGCAGCCCTATCATCGCGCGCATGCCCGCGGGGTGAAGCTGATCGGCGCGACCGCGCATTTCGTGACGGCGGATCTCGACGAAGGGCCGATCATCGAACAGGCGGTGGAGCGTGTCGATCACCGCGCCAGTATCGACGACCTCATCCGCATCGGCCGCGATATCGAGGCACAGGTGCTGGCCCGCGCGGTCGCCTGGGTGGGCGAGCGGCGGGTGTTCCTCAATGACAACCGGACGGTGGTGTTCCGATGACGATCGAGACGATTTCGACCTCCAAAGCGCATGGCGGCGTGCAGGGCGTCTATGCGCATGACAGCGCGGCGACGGGGACGCGCATGACCTTCTCGGTCTTCGTGCCGGAGCATGAGGAGGGCGAGAAGCTGCCCGTCCTCTGGTATCTGTCGGGGCTGACCTGCACCCATGCCAATGTCACCGACAAGGGCGAGTTCCGGGCACCGTGCGCCGAGCACCGTGTGATCTTCATCGCCCCCGACACCTCGCCGCGCGGGGAGGGGGTCGCCGATGACGACGCCTATGACATGGGGCAGGGCGCGGGCTTCTATGTCGATGCGACGGAGGAGCCCTGGGCGGAGCATTTCCGCATGCGGACCTATATCGAACAGGAACTGCCCGCGCTGATCGCCGAAAATTTCCCGGTCGCCGACCTGGGCGCGCAAGCCATCACCGGCCATTCGATGGGCGGTCACGGCGCGCTGACCATCGTTCTGCGCAATCCCGATCGCTTCCGCAGCGTGTCGGCCTTTGCCCCCATCGTCGCGCCATCGCAGGTGCCGTGGGGGGAGAAGGCGCTGAGCGGTTATCTCGGGCTGGACCGGGCGGCATGGCGACAAGCGGACACGGTCGCGCTGATCGAGGACGGCGCGCGGGTTGCCGACCTGCTGGTCGACCAGGGCGATGCCGACCAGTTCCTGACCGAGCAACTCCGCCCCGAATTGCTGGCCGAGGCGTGCGAAAAGGCCGGGATGGCCCTGACCCTGCGGATGCAGCCGGGATACGACCATAGCTACAACTTCATCTCGACCTTCATGGCCGACCATGTGGCCTGGGCGGCGGAGCGGTTGCGGCGCTAAATCCCCAACCTCCGTTCAGCCTGAGCGAAGTCGAAGGCCAAGGGAAACCGTTCGGTTCAGGCGTTTTAGCATGGCCTTCGACTTCGCTCAGGCCGAACGGGCGTGGGGTAGGGGTGGGGATGAAAGGACGCATCTTTGCACCCTCACAAACGATCCGCTATCGCACCCGCTTTGACGTGAAGGACGAGATATGAGTTGCGCCCATGGCGACCCGGAGGATGGCGACCTGATCGGTGAGGATGGCAAGATCGCCGTGCCGGATCATGTCGCCGACGCCATCCGCACGCTGATCGCCTGGGCGGGTGACGACCCCACGCGCGAGGGGCTGGTCGATACGCCGAAGCGTGTCGCGCGGGCATGGGCCGAATATTGCGCCGGCTATGGCGACGACCCCTCCGTCCACCTCTCGCGCGTGTTCGAGGAGGTCGGCGGCTATGACGAGATCGTGCTGCTGAAGGATATCCCCTTCCAGTCGCATTGCGAGCATCACATGGCCCCGATCATCGGTCGCGCGCATATCGCCTACCTTCCGCGCAACCATGTCGTCGGCATCTCCAAGCTCGCCCGCGTCCTGCACGGTTTCGCCCGCCGCTTGCAGGTGCAGGAGCGGCTGACCGCCGAGGTCGCCGATTGTATCTGGGAGAATCTGAAGCCTTTGGGCGTCGCGGTGGTGATCGAGGCGACCCATGCCTGCATGACCGCGCGCGGCGTCCGCACGCCCGGCGTGTCGATGGTGACCAGCCGGATGATGGGCGTGTTCCGCGAGGACGACCGCAGCCGCAAGGAAGTCCTGTCGCTGATGGGGCTGGGCGGATGAGGAGCCGCACCGTCCTGGTGACCGGCGCGGCCAAAAGGCTGGGCGCGGCGATCGCCCGGCGGCTGGCGGCGGACGGGCATCGGGTGGTGATCCATTATAACGGCTCGGTCCATGAGGCGGCGGCGCTGGCGGTGGAGTTGGGCGCGGTGGCCGTACAGGGCGACCTGTCCGACCTCGACGGCATCGACGCGCTGTTCTGCCGCGCAAGGGACGCGGCGGGCGGCCCGATCGACGGACTGGTCAACAGCGCCTCCGCCTTCGTCTTCGATCGACCGCCGGAGCCGGAAGCGACCCTGATGGCGACGCTCTACGCGATCAACGCCGCCGCACCTGCGCTGCTGACATCGGCCCTGGCGCGGCAGGACGATGTGACGGACGGCGCGGTGGTCGATATCCTCGACCAGAAGCTGGCCAATCCCAACCCCGATTTCTTCGCCTATAGCTGCGCCAAGTTCGCGCTCGCGGGGGCGAACACGATGCTCGCCCAGGCGCTGGGGCCGCGCATCGCGGTCAACGCCGTCGCCCCCGGCCTGACCCTGCAAAGCGGCGACCAGACCGATGAAGAGTTTGCCCAGGCCTCGACCAAGAACCTGCTCGGTCGTCCCATCGGCGCAGGCGCCGTGGCGGAGGCGGTGTCCTTTCTGCTGACCGCCAGCGGCATTCGCGGCCAGACGCTGTACGTCGATTGCGGCCAGCGCTTCTGCCGCCGCGAGGGCGACGTGATGTTCGAGGGGCGGGTATGAGCGCGACCTATACCATCCTGCTCGACGAACTGCGGGTCGCGATGCGGCTGGGCATCCACCCGCACGAGGCCGAGCCGCAGCCGGTCACCCTTTGGGTCGCCATGACCGTCACCTATCCCGCCGCCCCCGGCACCGACCGGATCGAGGAGGTGTTGGACTATGATTTCCTGCGCGAGGGCATCGTGGCGATGGCGGACGGTCCGGGCTTTGCATTGCAGGAAAGCCTGTGCGAGTCGATCGCGACGCTCTGTCTGGCCGATGCGCGCGTCACGGCGGTCAGGGTCCGGTCGATGAAGACCGGCATCTATCCCGATGCGCGCGTGGGGTGTGAGATCGAGCGGACGCGCTGACGCTGTCACGGAAATATCACTGGACTGTCATCAATCTGTTGCGAAAGGGGCCGGAGCCGTCCTAAGCCGCCGCCGCAAACAGGGCGGAAAGCAGCACGGTGATCAAGTCGAGACCCCAGCGGACCCTTTACCGGGTTGCCGTAGCGATGCTGTTGGCAAGTTGCCCTATGCCCGCATCCGCGCAGACGGTGCAGGAATTGCAGCGTCAGATCGATGAACTCAAAGCGCAGATCAAGGCGCTGACCGATGCGCAAAAGGGTATTGCGGCCTCCGCCGCCCCGGCATCGCCGGTCCCATCCGCGCCCCGTATCGCCTCGGCCGAAACGCCCGCCCCCATGGCTGCCGTACCCGCGGCCGCTCCGGCCTCCCAACGCGTCGCGAGCATCGCCAGGCCGCCATCCAACCGCGCGCCCTGGTATGAGCGGATGCGCCTGCGTGGCTATACGCAGCTTCGCTACAATGCGGTGCTGGATGAGCATGAGCCGCTGTCCGCCACCGGTTCGCGGCTGCGTTCGGTTCACGACACGTCGATCAACGACGATGGCGGCTTCCTGCTCCGCCGGGTGCGGCTGGTGTTACAGGGGGACATCACCGACCGGCTGCAACTCTATTTCCAGCATGATTTCGGCGCGGCGGTGAACAACCAGTCGAGTACCGAGCGGCGGGAGAATTTCGGGCAGTTGCGTGATGTCTATGTGGACTGGTTCCTCGATCCCGAACGCCGCCTGCGGCTGCGCTTCGGCCAGTCCAAGGTGCCGTTCGGATGGGAAAATCTGCAATCCTCGTCCAACCGCCTGCCGCTCGACCGGTCGGATGCGATCAACAGCGGGGTGCCGGGTGAGCGCGATGTCGGGGTCAACGCCTATTACACGCCCGATGCGGTCCAGGCGATCTGGGACCGGCTGACCAGGAACAAGCAGAAGCTGTTCGGCAATTACGGCGCGTTCGGCGTCGCGCTCTATAACGGGCAGGGGACCAACCGGACCGAGCGCAACGGCAATCTGATGAAGGTCGCCATGGCGACCTGGCCCTTTGCGCTCGACGGGCTGGGTCCGCTGTTCCGGGGGCAGGTGCTGGAGGTCGGCGGATCGGCGATGTTCAACCGTTTCCGGCCCGAGATACGCAGCGGCGGCGTCAGTCCGATCGACTATCGCGAGGACCGGGTGGCGTTCCACGCCATCCTCTATCCCCAGCCCTTCGGCATCCAGACCGAATGGACGACCGGCTGGGCACCGCAATATGACAGCGACCTGCGCGCCATTCGCACCAGCCGGGCGGGCGGCGGCTACGTCCAGTTGATGGCGGATGCGGGCCGGACTCCGGCCGGCCGGATGATCCCCTATGCCCGCTGGCAACGCTATCGCGGCGGGTGGAAGGCCAATGTCGATGCGCCGCGCCTGGAAACCGATGAGTGGGAAGTCGGCACCGAAATCCAGTTGATCGAGGCGCTCGAACTGACCATCGCCTATGCCCGGATGGAGCGGCGCGAGGCGGATGCGCGGCGGACCGGCCGCGCCACCGGCGACCTGATCCGCACCCAGTTGCAATTCACCTATTGACGGTCAGTCTCCGCCCGTCGTCGTGAAGTCGATGCGGATGCGCACCCATTCGCCGACCATCACCTTGCCGCCGACGCGCGGTGCGCGGACACGGAATTGCCACGCCGCTTCGCGCATCGCGCGGGCCAGGCCGGAGCCGCGCGGGGATTCGCCCAGGATCTGGCAATTCTCGACCCGATAGTCGGGGATCGTCCGGCACGCGATCAGCGCCCAGCTTCCCGGCGGCGGCGCGCTGCGCAGATAGCCGTTCAGCTCGGCATTGGTGGGGCGGCGGGGATACCATTCGGCATTGTAGAGTCGCTGCCCGCCCGGACCTTCGCCGGGGCCATAGGCGGAGGCGCTGTCCTGGCCGCGATCGTCGCCGTCGCTCGACCCGACGCCCTTGCCCGATCCCTTGGGCATGGCGGCGATATCGCCCGCGTCGAACAGCGACTTGTCGCCCCATTGCCACGGCGTCGGAGCGGATTGATCGGCCTGTTTCTCGGTCGGCGGCTTGGGCGTGACCGGCTGCTTGGGGGTGACGGGGGCCTTCGATCCGCCCGCCGCCGCCGGTTTGCGGGTGACGGTGCGGGGCTCGGGCACCGGCGCACCCGCCTCCTGATCCGAGGGCGAGACCGAGAAACTGTTGAGGGAGGACGACTTCTCCGGCTCGATCAGCTTGGGCGCGAGGTGGAAGAGCAGCCAGGCCAGCAGTAGGTGCGCCAGCACCGTCAGCGTGATCGACGCCCCCCGCTCACGCAGTTTTTCGCGGTAGCGCTGCGGGATGACATCCCACCGGCCCGGCGCGGAAGGTGGGACCGCCGCCATCATCCTAGCCGATAAGGGCGGCGGTCGGGCGCATCAGGCCCGGTTGGCGGCGGACAGCACCGCGCGGACGCTGGCGGTGGCGATGTCGGTGTCCAATCCGACGCCGAACACGATCCGGCCATCGGCGGTCCGCGCCTCGACATAGGCGGCGGCCTGCGCATCCGCGCCGTGGCCGATCGCGTGTTCGTTATAGTCGACGACTTCGAGGTTCGGGCCGGTGGTATCGGCCAGCGCCGCGATCACGCTGGAGATCAGGCCGTTGCCGCGCCCGGCGATCGACCGTTCCTCGCCATCCACCAGCACGCGCCCGATAAAGGTCCGCTGTCCCGCCGAGCCGCTTTCCTCATAGTCGCGCAGCACGAACCGATCGCCCCCGCGCGGCAGATAGGTCGCCTCGAACCCTGCCCAGATATCGGCGGCGTTCAGTTCGCGGCTGGTCGCGTCGGCCAGCGCCTGGACATGGCGGCTGAAATCGGCCTGGAGCCGCTTGGGCAGTTTCAGCCCCTTGTCCTGCTCGATCACCCAGGCGACGCCGCCCTTGCCCGACTGCGAATTGACGCGGATCACCGCCTCGTAGCTGCGGCCCAGGTCGGCGGGATCGATCGGCAGATAGGGGACTTCCCACAGATCGTCGTTGCGCTGGCCTTGCGCCGCGAAGCCCTTCTTGATCGCGTCCTGATGGCTGCCCGAAAAGGCGGTGAAGACCAGATCGCCCGCATAGGGGGTACGCGGATGGACGGGCAGGTTGGTGCAGTAGTTGACCGTGTTCACCACCTCGTCGATGTCCGACAGGTCGAGGCCGGGGTTCACCCCTTGCGTATACATGTTGAGCGCGACGGTCACGAGATCGCAATTGCCGGTCCGCTCGCCATTGCCGAGCAAACAGCCCTCGACCCGGTCGGCGCCTGCCATCACGCCCAGTTCGGCGGCGGCGACGCCGGTACCCCGGTCGTTATGCGTGTGGAGCGAGATGACTACCGAATCGCGGTTCGGGATGTTGCGCCCGAACCACTCGATCTGGTCGGCATAGACGTTGGGCGTTGCGCATTCGACGGTGGCGGGCAGGTTCAGGATCAGCGGATGGTCGGGCGTCGGCTTCAGCACGTCCATGACGGCGGCGCACACCTCGACCGAGAAATCCAGCTCGGCGGTCGAGAAGGTTTCGGGGCTGTATTCGAAGAACCAGTCGGTGTTGGGGCGCTTGGCCGCCTCGTCGCGCAGGATCTTCGCGCCTTCGACTGCGATCTTGCGGACCTCGTCGCGGGTCATGCCGAAGACGATCTTGCGCCAGGCCGGGCTGACCGCGTTGTAGAGATGGACGATCGCGGTGCGCGCGCCCTCCAGGCTTTCGAAGCTGCGTTCGATCAGGTCGCGGCGCGACTGGGTGAGGACCTGGATCGTCACGTCCTCGGGGATGCGATCGTCGCGGATCAGGCTGGAGATGAAGTCGAACTCGGTCGCGCCAGCGCTCGGGAAGCCGACCTCGATCTCCTTGAGGCCGACCTTTACGAGCAGGTCGAACATCCGGGTCTTCTTCTCGGCATCCATCGGATCGATCAGCGCCTGGTTGCCGTCGCGCAAATCCGTCGACAGCCAGCGCGGCGCCTGGGTGATCGTGCGGTTCGGCCATTGCCGGTCGGGCAAGGCGATCGTGGGGAAGGGGCGGTATTTGGTCGAAGGGTCGCGCAACATGATCGTCGGGTCTTCCAGCATTCTCGGCCGCGTCTGGCCAGAGGCACGGCGGGGACAGGCTTATCGGTTCATTCAGCCCTTAGGGAAGTCGCGCATGGCCACGCTGATCCTCCCCTAAGGGCGGATAAGTCGAAGCGAACGGAGCAGCAGCGCGGCGATCATGGTGCGCGGTTCATGCCGTGTCGAACGCGGCTTGTCCATATCGAGAATGATGACGGGCGGCTGACGCGAGTGGCACGAAACGACAAGGCCGCCCCCAATGGGGAGCGGCCTTGCGATATCGGCACCGGTGCACGAACGGGATTTCCACGCCCGCCTTGGCTCCACCCCGGCGGAGGCCGGGGTCCAGTTACGGAAGGATGGGAATGGCTTACCCGCGCTCCCCACCCAACTGGATCCCGGCCTTCGCCGGGATGGTGTTTTGGGTTCGGGGCGGGACTTACTGCGCCGAGAAGGCCGCGTTGATCGTCAGATCGACCTCGTCACCCACGACCGGCACATAGGCGCCGACGCCGAAGTCCGAACGCTTGATCTTGCCCGTGGCGCGGAAGCCGATGTTCAGCTTCTTCGACATCGGGTTGGTGCCCGCACCGAAGAAGGTGGCGTTGAGCGTCACCGGCTTGGTCTGGTCCTTGATGGTCAGGTTGCCGGTGATGACCGCCTTGGTGCCCATGACCTTCACGCCCGTCGAGACGAAGCGCGCGGTCGGATAGGTCGCGGCGTCGAAGAAGTCCTTCGACTTCAGGTGATGGGCGAAGGGCGCGGCGGTGACCGAAAGGTTGTCGATGTTGAAGGTCACGTCGACCTTGGCGGCCTGTGGGCGGGCCGGATCGAGGGTCAGCGAGCCCTCGGACGCGCCGAACTGCCCCTCAAGCGTCGAGAAGCCCATATGGTTCAGCGACCAGGTCACCTGGGTATGGGCGGGGTCGACGGCATAGGTGCCCGCGACGACGCGCGAGGCGACGGGCGCGCCGGGCGTGCCCTGCGGCGCGGTCTGGGCGATGGCGGGGGCGGCGAGGACGAGCGCCAGAGCGGCGGGAAGGACGAAACGCATGGGTGGTAACTCCCTGTTGAACGGCGGCCTTTGTGGGCCGTGCGGTTAACGCACGTCAAAGGCCAAGGTCGCAACGATGCGTTTCCGGGTTGGGGTGGAGGGTGGTCTCTGCGAGGCACCTTTCCCTCCCCCATCCCCTCCCGCTTGCGGGAGGGGAGCGTCACTGGGCAGCCGTTATGAATAACCGCTAGCTATCGGCAAATTGTTAAGTTTGTCAGCGCGCTTACCGTAGCCGCAAGCACGCCCCTCCCGCAAGCGGGAGGGGATGGGGGAGGGCCGGGTGTCTCACCGAGCCCACCCCCAACAAATCAGTTCTTCGCCTTGTCCACCAGCTTGTTCGCCCCGATCCACGGCATCATCGCGCGGAGTTCGCTGCCGACCTGTTCGATCGGGTGGCGCTTGGCGGCGATGCGGCTGGCCTTCAGTTCGGGCTGGCCGGCGCGGTTGTCGAGCACGAAGTCCTTCACGAAGCGGCCCGACTGGATGTCGGCGAGCACGCGCTTCATTTCCTTCTTCGTCTCTTCGGTGATGATGCGCGGGCCGGTCTTGATGTCGCCATATTCGGCGGTGTTCGAGATCGAATAGCGCATGTTGGCGATGCCGCCCTCATACATCAGGTCGACGATCAGCTTGAGTTCGTGAAGGCACTCGAAATAGGCCATTTCGGGGGCATAGCCCGCCTCGACCAGCGTTTCGAAGCCCGCCTGGACCAGCGCGGTCGCGCCGCCGCACAGCACGGCCTGCTCGCCGAACAGGTCGGTTTCGCACTCTTCGCGGAAGTTGGTCTCGATGATGCCCGAGCGACCGCCGCCGACGCCGCTGGCATAGGCCAGCGCCACGTCATGCGCGTTGCCGCTGGCGTCCTGATGGATCGCGATCAGGCAGGGCACGCCGCCGCCGCGCACATATTCGCTGCGCACGGTGTGGCCGGGGCCCTTGGGCGCGATCATGATGACGTCGATGTCCGCGGGCGGCTCGATCAGGCCGAAATGCACGTTCAGGCCGTGCGCGAAGGCGAGCGCGGCGCCGGGCTTCAGATTGCCCTTCAGGTCGGCGTCATAGATCGCGGCCTGATGCTCGTCGGGGGCCAGGATCATCAGGATATCGGCCCAGGCGGCCGCTTCCTTGTTCGACAGGACCTTGAAGCCCGCCGCTTCCGCCTTGGCGGCCGAGGCCGAACCGGGGCGCAGCGCGATCGCGACATTCTTGACGCCCGAATCGCGCAGGTTCTGCGCATGGGCATGGCCCTGCGAGCCGTAACCCAGGATGGCGATGTTCTTCTCGGAGATCAGGTTCAGATCGGCGTCGCGATCGTAATAGACACGCATTGGTTTCTTCCCTTTCGAATGTTCCGTCATGCCAGCGCAGGCTGGCATCTCTTGCGGATGGGGCAGGTGCCCCTTCCTAGAGACCCCAGCCTTCGCTGGGGTGACGATGATGGTGATGTTGTCTTTAAGCCGCTTCCGCCCCGCGCGAAATGGCGGCGATGCCGGTGCGGGCGACCTCGACCAGGCCGACTTCGCCCATCAGTTCGACGAACTTGTCGATCTTGGCGATGGTGCCGGTGACCTCGAACACGAAGCTGGAAATCGTCGCATCGACCACGCGGGCGCGATAGACTTCGGCCAGGCGAAGCGCCTCGATCCGGCGGTCGCCGGTGCCCGCCACCTTCACCAGCGCCAGTTCGCGCTCGACATGGTCGCCCTGCACGGTCAGGTCGGCCACCTTGTGGACGGGGACCAGCCGGTCGAGTTGGGCGATGATCTGCTCCATCACCGGCGGCGAGGCGCTGGTGACGATGGTGATGCGACTGACCGCCTTGTCGGCGGTGATCTCCGACACGGTCAGGCTCTCGATATTATAGCCGCGCGCGGTGAACAGCCCGGCGATCCGCGCCAGGATGCCCGGTTCGTTGTCGACGATCACCGCCAGCGTGTGGCGTTCCACCTGTTCGGTCTTGATGTGCATATTCAATTCCTCCCCGGAACGGGGAGGGGGACCATGCGGAGCATGGTGGAGGGGGCCCTCCACCCATGCTGTCCTACGCGGTGATCCCCCTCCACCGTGCCGCTTCGCGTCACGGTCCCCCTCCCCGTGCCGGGGAGGATCTCGAAGGTCAAACCAGCGCCTTGGCCTCGTCGTCCATGGTGCCCGATACCTCATTGGCCTGCAGGATCATGTCGGTATGCGCCGCCCCTGACGGGATCATCGGGAAGCAGTTGGCCAGCTTGGCCACGCGGCAATCGACGATCACCGGTCCGTCATGGTCCAGCATCGCGGCGATGCC
This sequence comes from Sphingomonas sp. 2378, assembly GCF_038084995.1. Taxonomy (NCBI): domain Bacteria; kingdom Pseudomonadati; phylum Pseudomonadota; class Alphaproteobacteria; order Sphingomonadales; family Sphingomonadaceae; genus Sphingomonas; species Sphingomonas sp. 2378. Next base: position 7,345 of record NZ_JAXCMJ010000039.1, on the reverse strand, counting down.
GTCCTCAAGCTGGTCGCGATGCTCGATCAGGATGCCCTTCCAGCCGTACGCCTCGCCCAGCTTCACGAAATCGGGCAGCGAGTCCGAATAGCTCTCCGCATAGCGGCTCTCATAGGTGAGTTCCTGCCACTGGCGGACCATGCCCATATATTCGTTGTTCAGGATGAAGATCTTGACCGGCAGGCGGTATTGCGTCGCCGTCGCCAGTTCCTGGATGTTCATCTGGATCGAGGCTTCACCGGCAATGTCGATCACCAGCGCACCCGGATTGCCCAGTTGCGCCCCGATCGCGGCGGGCAGGCCATAGCCCATGGTGCCCAGACCACCGCTCGTCAGCCACTTGTTGGGCTTCTCGAAGCCGAAATGCTGGGCGGCCCACATCTGGTGCTGGCCGACTTCGGTGGTGATGATCGGCTGGCGCGCCTTTGTCGCGTCGTACAGCGCGCGGATCGCCCGCTGTGGCATGATCGCGTCGCCATTCTCCGGGAAGGAGAGACAGCCGACCGCGCGCCAGCCCGCAATGCGGTGCTGCCACTCGCTGGTGTCGGGCTTGGGATGCTGGCGCGACTTCCAGATGCGCACCGCATCCTCCAGCGCGTGGCCGACATCGGCGATGATCGCCAGGTCGACGCGGACATTCTTGTTCACGCTCGACCGGTCGATATCGACATGGACCTTGCGGCTGTTGGGGCTGAACGCATCCAGCCGCCCGGTCACGCGGTCGTCGAACCGGCTGCCCAGCGCCACCACCAGATCGGCCTGGTTCATCGCCATATTGGCTTCGTACGTGCCGTGCATCCCCAGCATGCCCAGCCATTGCGGGTCGCTGGCCGGGAAGGCGCCCAGACCCATCAGGGTCGAGGTGACAGGCGCACCGGTGATGCGGGCCAGCTCGCGCAGCAGTTGCGACGCGGCCGGACCCGAATTGATGATGCCGCCGCCGGTATAGAGGATCGGGCGCTCCGCCGCCGCCAGCATGTCGACCAGTTGTTCGATCTGCGTCTGGTCGGCCTTCACCTGCGGGCGATAGGTCTTGTGACGGATCGGACCCGGCTTCTGATAGCGGGCGGTGGCGACCTGCACGTCCTTGGGGATGTCGATCACGACCGGACCGGGGCGGCCCGAGGTCGCGATGTGGAACGCCTCATGGATCACTTCGCCCAGACGCGCGGGGTCCTTCACAAGATAGTTATGCTTGGAGCAGTGGCGGGTGATGCCGACCGTGTCCGCTTCCTGAAACGCATCGGTGCCGATCAGCGCGGTCGGCACCTGACCGGTGATGACCACCATCGGGATCGAATCGAGCAGCGCGTCGGTGATGCCGGTGACCGCATTGGTCGCGCCCGGCCCGGAGGTGACGAGCACCACGCCGGGCTTGCCGGTGGAGCGTGCATAGCCCTCCGCCGCATGGGTCGCCGCCTGTTCGTGGCGGACCAGAATGTGGCGGATGCGCCCTCCGTTCTTGCCGCTGCGAAACAGCGCGTCATAGATCGGCAGCACCGCACCACCCGGATAGCCGAAGACGACCTCCACGCCGAGATCGCACAGCGCCTCGACCAGGATATCGGCTCCGCTTTTCTCGGTCATCGTCTTCGTCCTTCTGCGTCCGTGCCCACTGACGGGGCTTGTCGGGAGAGGCGCGGCTACAAGTTTAAAAAGTGCGCGTCAACCGTCAATTGCGCAATAAAGTTTCTATTATGTTGCGGCGCACATGGGGGTCCGTGTCGGTAATCACGGCCCAATCGGGGCCGGGCTGGTGACGGAACCAGGTAAATTGCCTTTTGGCATAACGTCTTGTGGCGAGTGCTCCCGCCGCCTCGGCTTCGGCGCGGGTCATGATGCCGGCCAGCAGCGCAGCGGCTTCGGGAACGCCGATCGCGCGGCGGATCGGGGCGTCGGCGGGCAGGTCGGGGCGGGCAAGGAGCGCGGCGGCTTCGTCCAGTCCTTCGTCCAGCATCTCGCCGAAGCGCCGGTCGATCCGCGCGTTCAGCCATTCACGGTCGGGGAGGAGGATGACGGCGGACAGCGCGATGCGGTCGCCGATGCCGCCTCGCCTTTGCGTCTGCCATTCGTGGAGCGGTCGCCCGGTCGAACGCACCACCTCCAGCGCACGGGCGACGCGGGTGGTGTCGGCGGGGTTCAACCGCGCGCCGGCCTGCGGGTCTTCGCGTGACAGGGCGGCGTGCGCGTCGGCCACGGGCATGGCACGAACCTGGGCGCGGATGGCGGGGTCGATTTCGGGCACTGGCGCGATGCCGTCGAGCAGGGTGCGCATATAAAGGCCGGTGCCGCCGACCAGAATGGGGAGCGAACCCGCCGCCACGCTGTCCTCGATCGCCACCCGCGCCTCCGCCGCCCAGCGCGCCGCCGAATAGCCGGTATCCGCCCCGTCGACATGACCGAACAGCCGGTGCGGCGCCTGGGCTTCCTCTTCGCGCGAGGGGCGGGCGGTCAGGATCGACAGGTCGCGATAGACCTGCGCCGAATCGGCATTGATGATCGTGCCCCCGGTCGCCTTCGCCAGATCCAGCGCCAATGCGGACTTGCCGCTGGCGGTCGGCCCTGCGATGAGCGCGACCCTGGGTCGGTCAGAGGAGTTCGCCATGTTCATCGCCACGCTGATAGCAGCCAGGGGCCGGCTGGCCGATCAGGATTTGTCGACCGCGCGCGAGAAACTGGACGCGGCGGGCTGCACCGTCTCGGCCGTGCGCTGGATCGATGCTGGGGTGGCGGCGGACCTCGACTTCACCGGTGACCCGCTGGTCGCACGTGAGGCGCTGGAGGGGCTGTTCGATGCGACCGACGTGATCGTACAGGGGGCCGAGGGGCGCGAGAAGCGGCTGCTGGTCGCCGATATGGATTCGACCATGATCACCGTCGAGTGCATCGACGAACTGGCCGACTATGCCGGGATCAAGGCGCAGGTCGCCGAGGTGACCGAGCGGGCGATGCGCGGCGAACTGGATTTCGCCGCCGCGCTGGACGCACGGGTCGCGTTGCTGGAGGGACTGGATGAGGCGGTCATCGAACGCTGTCTTGCCGAGCGGGTGACGCTGATGGCGGGAGCCCGCGCGCTGGTCCGCACGATGAAGGCGCGCGGCGGTCATGCGATCCTGGTGTCGGGCGGCTTTACCCGCTTCGCCGAGCCGGTCGCGGCGGAGATCGGCTTCGACCGCGCCATCGCCAATGTGCTGGAGATCGCGCACGGCAAGCTGACGGGCACGGTGCGCAAGCCGATCGTGGGTTCGGACACCAAGGAAAAGACGCTGGTCGAGGCGCTGGCCGATCTGGGGCTCGATCCGTCGGCCAGCATGGCGGTGGGGGACGGGGCGAACGACCTGGCGATGATCCGCCGCGCCGGACTGGGCGTCGCATACCGCGCCAAGCCGATCGTCGCGGGCGCGGCGGCGGCGCGCGTCGATTATAACGACCTGACCGCACTGCTCTATGCCCAGGGGATTCCGAGCGCGGAGTGGGTCACGGCGTAATCGAACGCCCCGTTACGGCGCCACCACCATACAGGACTGGCCGGAACGGCTGCACGCGGCCTGTGCCTCGCCGCGACCGGCATAGCCGCCCGCCTGCAACCGGGTGACACCACCCGTCGTGACATAGAAGGGCTCCGCGCCGCCGAGACGCGCGCGAAGCTTCTGCCACAGGGTGCTGGCATTTTCCTTGTCGCGGAACGCGCCGAGCTGGATACGCCATGCGCCGCCGCTCTTGCGGGCCGGGGCCGGTTTCGCCGGAGCCTTGGCGACGCTGCGCGGGGTGGTGGCGCGGGGGGGGGCGGCTTTCGGAACCTCGGGAACGCGATCCGGGGCCACCGCCGCCGCGCCCGGAACGGGGTAGCTCGCCCCCGGCGCCCCCGGCGCCCCCGGCGCGGCGGGACGCGAAGGCGCGACGGGGACCGGCTGGACCGCCGGACGGGCGGCGACGGCGACGGGCGTGCCGGTCGCGCGAGGCGGTTCGCCACCCACCACCACCCGGGTCGGCCCACCGGGAGCCGGGGCGGGCGTCGCGGCCAGCCTGGCGCTATAGTCCTGCACCAGTTGCGTGCCCCGCTGCCGGTCGGCGGGGGTGATATACTGGTCCATCTGCGCCAGCGTCTCGGATGCGGACTGCAACCCGGCCTGCGACGCCAGCGTCATCAGCGCATAGGCGCGCGGATAGTCGCGGGTCACGCCGTCGCCGTTGAACAGCATCGTGCCCAGCACCAGTTCGGCACGCGGCTCGCCCCGCGCCACCGACTTTTCGAGCCAGGGCAGCGCTTCGGCCCGCTTGCCCGCCTGGAACAGCGCCAGGCCGTAATTGTCGGCCGCCGGGACGTGCCACTGCATCGCGGCCTTGCGGAACCAGCTTTCGGCCAGTGCGGGGTCGAGCGGCACGCCGCGCCCCAGCTTATAGGCCTGGGCCAGGTTGAATTGCGCATCGGCCTCGCCCGCGACGGCGGGGCCGCGCCATTCCTCGACCGCCTGGCGATAATCGCCGCGCGCCCAGGCATCGACGCCTGCCTTCACATCGGCCAGGGCGGGGGAGGCGGCAAGACAGACGACAATGGCGGTCATTCCTGCGCCGATGACCGGGAATTTGCGCATCATCCTTCGTCCTTCCCGCAAAGATGGTTTCCGCCATCCATGCCCCGGCCCCGGTCGCGGGTAAAGCGGTCGGGCGGATTTAACATTTCCTTAGACCGTTCAGGCTTAGCGTCCGTCCGAAATGGGCAGGATGGGGCAGGGGCATGCCATCCGCCGGGCATGACGGATGACCAGAATGACGACGATCCGCACTTTCATCACCTGTAGCGTCGGCGCGCTGATCGTCGGCGGTGCCCTGACCGGGTGTGCGGCGACCGGCTCGCGGACCGCGCGGCTGAGCGATCGGGCGGGGGACGCGCGGGCGAACGCGAAGCTGGCCGACCAGACCCGGCGCGTGCTCGCCCAGCATGACGGGGACGGCGCGGTGGCGCTGGCCGAACGGCTGGTCGCCGCCGAGCCGCATCGGGCGGCGTATCGCGCGCTGCTCGGGCAAAGCTATCTCCAGGCCGGGCGCTTCGCCTCCGCGCGACAGGCCTTTACCGATGCGCTGCAACTCGATCCGGCGGATGGCCGCTCGGCGCTGAACCTGTCGCTGGCGATGATCGCGGGCGGCCATGGCGAGGGCGCGCGGGCTTTGCTGGAGCGCCATGCGGCGATGATCCCGGCGGCGGACCTCGGGCTGGCCATGGCGCTGGCCGGGGCGCCGGCGGACGGGGTTCGCATTCTGACCGCCGCCGCGCGCGAACAGGGGGCGACCGTCAAGACGCGGCAGAATCTCGCTCTCTCGCTGGCGCTGTCGGGGCAATGGGACATGGCGCGCATGGCCGCCTCCGCCGACATGGCGCCCGCCGATGTCGAGGTGCGGATGCAGGAATGGGCCGCGTTCGCCGCCGCCACCAATCCGGGGGATCAGGTCGCCTCGCTGCTGGGCATCCGGCGTGCGTCCGATGGGGGGCAACCGCTGACCCTGGCGCTCAACGCCGCGCCCTCCGCCGCGGTGGTGCAGGACATGGTGCAGGCATTGCCGCAGCCGGTCGAGGCGCAGGCCGCCACCGTGCCGCAGGCTCCGGCCGACGCGCCGATCCTCTTCGCCGCCCGGCGCGAAGTGGTGCAGCCGCTGCCCATGACCGCCGAACCGTCATCGGCCCGCACCGCGCCCGGCATGATGCTGGCACAGGCCGAAGACGCCCCCGCCACCCCCGCAACGCGCGTCGCGCGCCTCGCCCCCGGCCTGGTCACCACGCCCGCGCTGCTGCGTCGTGCGGAGGAACGCCGCCAACTCGCCCGCCCCAAGGGCGACTGGAACGTCCAGATCGGCGCGTTCGGCAAGGAGGACGGCGCGCAAAAGGCATGGGCGCAACTGACCCGTCGCTTTACCGGCCTGTCGGACTATATTCCCCAGAGCGGAACGGTGCGGGGACCCGGCGGCAACCTTTTTCGCCTGTCGGTCGGCGGCCTGGCGCGGGCGGAGGCCGACACGTTGTGCCAGCGTTACCGCGAGGCGGGCGGTGCCTGTTTCGTGCGGCGACAGGCCGACGACCGCATGGCGCATTGGGCGCGTCCCGGCATGGGGCTGGCCGCGCTATAAGGCTTAGACGGCCTCGCCCGCCGCGCGTCCGCTGGCCCAGGCCCATTGGAAATTATAGCCGCCCAGCCAGCCGGTCACGTCCACCGCCTCGCCGACGAAATGCAGGCCCGGAACTGCCTTGGCCTCCATATCGCGCGAGGAAAGCCCGGCGGTCGAAACGCCGCCGACCGTCACCTCGGCCTTGGCATAGCCTTCGCTGCCATTGGGGTGGAAGGGCCAGTCGGCCAGCCGGGCTTGCGCCGCCGCCAACATCTTGTCGGTCGCCGCGCCCAGTTCGGGCGGCAGGGCCAGCCGCTCGGCGAGCGTTTCGGCCAGCCGGTCTGGGAGGTGCTGCCCCAGCGCACGCCGGGGGGACGTGCGGGGCGCGGCGCGCTTCAGTGCGATCAGCCAGTCCGCCGCGCAATCGGGCAGGAAGTCGATCCCGATCGGCTCGCCATGTCGCCAATAGGATGAGATTTGCAGGATGGCGGGGCCGGACAGCCCGCGATGGGTGAACAGCGCCGCCTCGCGGAACCGGGTCTTGGCGATCCGTGCGACGACCTCAGCCGCGACACCGGAGAGCGAGCGGAACAACGTTTCCTCGCCGCCCAGCGTCAGGGGAACGAGCGCGGGGCGCGGCTCGACCACCTTCAGCCCGAACTGACGGGCCAGGTCATAGGCAAGGCCGGTTGCGCCCATCTTCGGGATGCTCGGGCCGCCGGTCGCGACGATCAGGCGGGGGGTGGTGAACGGTTTGCCGCCGCGCGTGACGCGGAACTGGCTTCCGTCATGCGTGACAGAGTCGATCGGCTGGCCCAGGGCGATATCCACCGCGCCGCCGGACCGGGCGGCCTTGTCGCATTCATCGAGCAGCATCGCGACGATCTGCCGCGCCGATCCGTCGCAGAAGAGCTGCCCCAGCGTCTTTTCATGCCAGGCGATGCCATGCGCCTCGACCAGCGCCAGGAAATCGGTGGGAGTGTAGCGGCCCAGCGCCGATTTGGCGAAATGCGGGTTGGCGGACAGAAAGCGATCGGGCGTGGTGCCGATATTGGTGAAGTTGCAGCGTCCGCCGCCCGAGATGAGGATCTTCTTCCCCGGCGCCTCGGCATGGTCGAGGACGAGCACGCGCCGCCCGCGCTGCCCGGCGGTCGCGGCGGCCATGAGCCCCGCCGCACCCGCGCCCAGGATGATCGCGTCATAGGATTGCAGGGGGGGGCTTTTGGGGGGACCGGGTTGGGGG
>NZ_JAXCMJ010000038.1:0-32475 GCF_038084995.1 Sphingomonas sp. 2378 | reverse complement strand
GCGGGGTTAACCCCGCCCGTTGCTTCACCTGCGCTTATGCGCGAAAACCACGGTCGGTCTCTGGTTGCCGCTGGATGAAAGACCGGGGTCACGTCACCATGAGTACATGGCCGAACGCGCCCGAACACTGTGAACTGGTCATTTTCGAAGGCTGGTGCGTCGGCGCCCGGCCGGAAGCGGAGGAGGCACTGGCCATGCCGCTCAACCGATTGGAGGCGGAGGAGGATAGCGACGGCATATGGCGGCGCCATGTGAATGCCGCGCTGGCGACCGACTATCCGGCGTTGTTCGATCGGCTCGATATGCTGGTGCTGATGATGCCGCCCGACTGGCCGACGGTGCTGCGCTGGCGCACCCAGCAGGAGGATGCGCTGCGCCGGGCGAGGGGAAACGGGGCGGGTGTGATGAACGAGGCCCAACTGGCCCGTTTCGTCAGCCATTATGAGCGGCTGACCCGCCATATCTGGGCGGAGATGCCCGACCGGGCCGATCTGTGCTTGCGGCTGGACCAGGATCGCGCCTTGGCAAGCTACTCCGCCCGCGATGACCGACGCCTGGACGAAAAATGGCCCGGTGCGTGAACACCGGGCCAGTGGGGGAAACGGGAAGAGGGATCAGAAGGAGGCGCGGACACCGAAGTTGAAGCGCGTTCCGAAATTCTGGATGTTCTTCACCCGCTCTTCGAGGACCGAATAGTCGAAGATGTAGAAGTTGGTCAGATTGACCCCCTGGACATAGACCTGGAACGCAGGCGTGATGTCGTAGGAGGCGCTGAAGTCCAACTGGCCATAGGCACGGCGGTTTTCCGGCTTGCCATAGTCGCTCAGGCAGCTACGCAGGAAGGACGAACGCCAGTTGTACGAGGCACGCGCCTGGATGCCGTATTTCTGGTAGAACAGGCTGCCATTGGCCGAGTGCAGCGACAGGCCGTTATAGCCGCAGGCGCTGTTGGTATTGGCCGCGCGCTTCGCGGTGTCGCTGACATAGGTATAGTTGCGGTGCCGGAGAAGTCCGGGCTCGTCTTCTTGGCGAGCGTGTCATACATGCCGCCCGCCGACAGGGTCAGGTGTGTGCCCGTCTTGCCGTCCAGCGGCTTGGCGGTGATGATGTTGACGTTCGCGCCGATGCCGCCTTCCTGCAATTGCGGCACGGTGGTCTTTTAGATCTCGGTGCGCTGGATCATGTTCGGCGACGGTACGTCGAACGAGAATTCGCGGCCCGGATTGTCGGTGGCCATGAGGCGGCCGTTGACCAGCACGGTGTTGAACTGCTGGCCCAGGCCGCGAACGGTGATGAACTGGCCTTCGCCGCCGCTGTGATCGATCGCGACGCCGGTCACGCGCTGGAGCGAGTCGGCTATGTTGATGTCGGGGAACTTGCCGACATCCTCCGCCGACACCGCATCGACGATCTGCCACGCATTGCGCTTGATCGCGGCGGAGGATTTCAGGCTGGCGCGGATGCCGGTGACGATGATGTCGCCGCTGCTGGGCGCATCGGTCGACGCGTCGTCGTCGCGTTGCGGGTCCGTACTATCCTGTACGGCGGTCGGTGTGGTCTGCGCGAATAGCGTGCCCGGCAGAGCGATGCTGGCGACGGGGAACAGTATCGCGGACTACCGCGTGACCAGGCTTCAGTTCCGACGCGATCGCAAGGTCGGGGATTCACAGGTCGGCGCGACCCAGGCCAATATCGTCGCACTCGGACTGATCGACGAGGCGGGGCGCGTGGGCCTAGGCTTCGTGCAGGTGTTGTTCCAGCCGCTGCTGCCGGAAGCGACCATCGCCTGGGCCTTCGAACAGGAGGTCTTTCCCATGCTGGAGGGGCAGGAGGCCGGGGCCCTGGCTTTGCGCGTCGGGCGATCACGCGGCGGCAATGTGCGCAGGATGCTCGTGCCGTTCGAGGAGGCGATCCAGCATGCGGTATGGGACCTGTTCGCGCAAAGCAGCGGCCTGCCGCTCTGGAAATTGTTGGGGGCGCAGCGCGTCTCGGTTCCGGTCTATGCCAGCGGCCTCGACTTTCATCTGTCCGATCATGATTTCACGGAGCTGTTCGGCCGGGCCGCACAGGCGGGCTATTGGGGGTATAAGATCAAGGTCGGCCATTCGGAGATCGAACGGGACCTGCACCGACTCGACCTGTTGAAAAGGCGACCGGGGATGACGGGCGGCCGGTGATGATCGACGCCAACGAGGCCTGGACCGCCGCCGAGACCCGCGCCGCGCTCGCCCTGTTCGAGCGGGCGGGGCACCGCATCTACTGGATCGAGGACCCGATCCCGCGCGACGATTTCGGGCTGACCCCGTCGCTCGACGAGCCCGCCGCCGTGGTCGCGGCTGCGACCGACGACGCGGCGGGGCGGACGCCTTTCGCGACGGGTCTCCGCAAATGGGTGCTGCTGGTGTCGCTGGGCGTCGTGTTCTTCACGCTGCTCACCCTGTACGCATCCTGTCTGGGCGTGCTGCTGCCCAACCAGATCCAGAATATCGATCCGGCGGGCAAGGCGAAGACGCTGGGCATCATCTATGCCATCACCTCGGTCTTCAGTACCTTGACGACGCCGATCGCGGGGGCGCTGTCGGACCGGACGCGCAGCCGTTTCGGGCGGCGCACGCTCTGGATCGTCATCGGCGCGACCATCGGCCGGGTGGCGATCATCCTGACGCCTTATGGCGGCGGGCTGGTGGGAATCACCGCGATCTGGCTGGTGTCGGTCGTCACCCTCAATTCGATGCAGCCCGCGATCACGACATTGGTGGCCGACCGCTTTCCGCCCGAGGAACGGGGACTCGCATCGGGCGTCGTCGGCGGCGCGATGACGGCGGGGGTGTCGTTCGGCACCTTCTTCGCAGGGACGCTGGCGAGCCGGATTCCGCTGGCATACGGCATCGTCGGCACGGCGATCATCGTCGTGTGCCTGGCGTTCGTGGTGATCAATCCGGAACCGCGCGTCGCCCTGCCGCCCGCCACGCCCCTCAAGCTGGGGACGTTCCTGACAGGCTTCTGGATTTCCCCGCGCGAGCATCCCCACTTCGCCTGGGCGTTCCTCGGCCGGTTCGCCATCTATATGGGCTATCAGGCGATCCTGACCTATCTGCTCTATATCCTGCAGGACCATATCGCGATGAGCCAGGCGAGCGCGAACCGGATGATCGCCAGCATGTCCATCATCACCTTCGTCGCACTGGTCGTCTCGGGGCTGGGCTCGGGCGTGCTGTCCGATCGACTGGGACGGCGAAAGCCGCTGGTCTTCCTCGCCAGTCTCGTCATGGCGGCGGCGGTGGCCATGCCGCTGATCGTGCCCACGGCACAGGGCATGTTTGCCTATGCGGTGCTGATCGGCCTGGGATATGGCGCGTTCATGTCGGTCGACCTGGCGCTGATGACGCAGGTGCTGCCCAAGCACAAGCCGGGCGCGGAGGATGCGACCGGCAAGGATCTGGGCATCCTGACCACGGCCGTCAACGTGCCCCAGATCCTCAGCCCGGTGATGGCCGCCGCGCTGCTGTCCTCGACGGGCAACAACTATACCGTGTTGTTCGTGGTGTCGGGCGTCTTCGTGCTGGTCGGCTCCTTCCTCGTCCTGCCGATCCGGTCGGTCCGCTGAGATGATGTCGATCGCAGGCGAGGAGCCGCCCTTTCACGAACCTTCGGCAGGAGATACCCCATGACATCGCGTTTCGCCGGAGCCGGGCTCCTGCTGCTGTCCATGCCCCCCGGGACGCGGCGGCCCAGCAATTGCCGCCGTTCAGGTCGCGGCGGCGGTGCGCGTGACCTTCGACCGCGCCGAGTTCACCCAATTGGGGCAGGTAGCGCTGGGCATCGGCAACAATCCGGAGGCCAATGACAGCGGCGTCGGATATGGCGCGGCGGGGGTCGAGGTGCGCCGCAGCCGCTTCGGCCAGTTGGCGGGCGGCGTGATCATGGTCGGCGGCATCCTGCCCGACGCACATCATCCGCCCCGCCCCGAAATGGGCGTGCGCAATGTCGTCATCGCCGACAATCGCATCGAAACCGTGTCGCAGGATTACAAGGAACAGGCTGCGATCCTGGTCACCTATGCGGCGGGGACGGTCGTCACGCATTACGACGTGTCCGATGGGCCCTATGACGGGATCGATATCGGCTGGGGCTGGGTTGATGCAGTTGTTCAACCTGCCCGTCCAGCCGCTGCGCGATGCGCTGCGGGTGCTGGAAACCGAGGGCATTTTTAAGATCCATGCCCGATCAGGCATCGAGTTCCTGAAAGCCGATCTGGAGCTGGCGCGCTCCACCTATCAGTTTCGCTCGATCATCGAGCGGTCGGCGGCGCGCACCTATGCCGAGACCGCCGAGACGGGCGAGATCGTCCAGCTGATCGCGGACCACCGCGCGCTGCTCGAAAGGCTGCAAGACGGCGCGTCGGTGGAGAGCACGGCGGAGGAGATGGAGTCGCTGGAGCAGCGTTTTCACGGCAGCATCATCGCATCCTTGCGCAACCCGATGATCGAGACGACGGCGCGGCGGCTGAAAAACTATGTCGCGGTGATCCGGCTCGACCTGACCGCAACGCCGCCGCGCATGATCCGCAACATCCGCGAGCATCTGGACGTGCTGGAGGCGTGCCTTGCGCGCGATCCGGCGGCGGCGGAGGCGGCGCTCACCCGTCATTTCCAGGCGGCGTTGCAGCGCATTCTGGGCATGGTGTGATCAGATGTCGGGAAGGCCGCCGGTCGGCGGGTGCCCTTACCATTTGGTCCGCAGCGTCAGGCCATAGGTCCGGGGATCACCCAGCGTCCCCGAAATCGCCCCCGTGTTGTTGGCCGCCAGCGACAGATAATAGGTCGAGTCCGTCACGTTCCGGCCCCAGAACTGGATGTCATAGCGACCGTCCAGCGACCGGATGCCGAACCGCAGGTTGAGCAGATCATAGCCCGGAATATCGGAATAGCGGCTGAGGCTGGCGGTGCTGTTGGTGCCCGAACGGTAGCTATAGTCCGACCCGGCATAAAGCTCCGCCTCATGACCGAAATTCACGCCCAGCGGCGCGCGGAGCTCTCCACCGGCGGAGGCGGCCCAGCGCGAGACGCCGGGCAGGCGCTGTCCGCTCAGGTCGCACAGCGTCTGCCCGGTGATCTCTATGGGGCAGGGGGCGTTGGCGTAGGAGATGTAGCGCGCATCGTCATAGGTGCCCGATCCGTACAGCGTCAGCCAGCGGGTCGGCGTCGCGCGGACATCGGCCTCGATCCCGCGCGTGCGGACCTTGGCGGCATTGGTGAAGAAGCTGACGCCGTTCCGTTCCACGTCGATGATGGTGGTCTGGTAATCCTTCACATGGGTCCAGAAGACCGCGATATTCGCCGTGATGCGTCCGTCCGCCCATGTGGTCTTGGCCCCGACCTCATAGCTGTCGATCGTCTCGGGACGGATCACGGGGTTGGCGGCGAACTGGCCGGTGGTGGTGATGTTGGCGAGGTTCAGGCCGCCGAACTTGTTGCCCCGGGCATAGGTGGCATAGGCCAGGATCGGCGCGGCGACCTTCCACGACAGGGTCGCCTGCCCCGACAGCCGACCCGCCTCGGTCCGCGCTCCGTAATAATTGGCGACGCCGTAGCGGGAACGGATGGTCTGTGCCGCGGCCTGCTGCGCCGCCGTCAGTCCGGCGAGCGACGCGCCCGTCGCCGTCTGGTCGAAATAGCCGGACTTGGTTTCATAGGTATAGCGAAGGCCTGTGGTCAGATCGACCGCGTCGGTGATGTGCCAGATGGTCTGGGCGAAGGCGGCATAGCTGTCGGTGACGGGCCGCGAATGGCTGACGACGTTATAGCCGTTCAGCGCCGCCGCGCCGACCGCCGCATTGGTGGTCGGGGGCAGGAACCAGTCGGCGGCGCGGGTGCCATAGCGGTTGACCGCCTCCGCCTCGATCGACTGGTAGAGATAATAGAGCCCGGCGACATAATCGACACGGCGGTTCCCGTTGGAGGCGATGCGCAGTTCCTGGCTGACCTGGCGCTGCTCGTTGCTCTGATGGAAGTCCGCCCCCGCATCGATGCTGGTGCCGTCACCGTCATTGTGCGGATACCAGTTCCACGCGCGATAGGCGGTGACCGAGGTCAGCGTGGCGGGGCCGATATCCCAATCGGTGGTGACGTTCACCCCGTGCTGGTTCATCCGGTAACGCGGGTTGGCGTCGGTGTCGGTCGTTCGAAGCGCGGGATCGGCAACGACGGGGCTGTATCCCAATCGGGCGGCGCGGTCGTAATAATTGTTCGGGAACAGCGTGCCATTGTCGTAATTCCGGATCGCTCCGAGCAGGATGTTGCCCGCCGTGAAGCTGTTCTGCCGCCCCCAATCGCCGATGATCCGCAAGCTGAGGGTATCGGTCGGCTTGTAGAGCAACTGGCCGCGCAGGTTGAGGTCGTGGAAATCCTGCCCATAGCGTCCGTCGAAGCGATTCCGGGTGAAGCCGTCGCGGTCGGTCTTCGACACGAACAGCCGCGTCGCCAGCGTGTCGGTCAACGGCCCCGAGACATAGGCGTGAAGCTGTCGGAAATCATAATTGCCCAGGCTGGCATCGCCGCCCGCCTGCCAGTCGAAGGTCGGCTGCTTCGTCGTCACGACCACGGCCCCCGCCGAGGTGTTCTTGCCGAACAGCGTGCCCTGCGGCCCGCGCAGCACCTCGATACGCTCCAGATCGGCGAGGTCGAACACCGTCTGGCCGGGGCGCGCCAGATACACGCCGTCCAGATAGACGCCGACCGCCGGTTCCAGCCCGTCATTATAGACCGCGACATTGTTGCCCAGGCCGCGAATGTTGATGCTGGTGTTGCGTGGATTGGTGTTGGTGACGACCAGGCTGGGGGTCAGTTGCTGAAGGTCGCGCAGGTTGAAGGTGCGGGTGGATTCGATCTGCGCCGATCCGAAGGCGTTGATCGCGATCGGCACGTCCTGGCTCTTCTCGGTCCGGCGGCGTGCGGTGACCAGGATGTCGTCGGACTGGGCCACCGGCTCGGCGACCGAACCCGGTTCATCGATCGTGCCGGGCGCGACCAGCGCCTGCTGCGCCAGCGCGGGTGTCGTCAGGATCATCGCGCCCGCCAGCAGGGCTGCACGGCGGCCAGGAGCGTTCGGTATCGGCATCAGCAAGTCCTCGGACGGTGGCGGGGAGCGCGGCAGGCGCCGCCCGCATAGGGCTATGAATGTCGTTGACCGAAGCGAACGAAGTAATTCCTATCGGAGTAGTAGAGAATGTTCATTGTCCCCCGGCCGGTGCTGGCTATGCCAGGCGTGCAGCCGCGTGAGCGGCCCGAAAGGGAAAGACTATGATCGGCGGAAAATTCCTGGCAGTTGCCCTCCCGGCCTTGATCTTGGCCAAGCCGCTTCTGGCGGAGCCGGTGCCCGGCAGTCCGGCGGAGGCGGCTCCGCAACAGGCGCCCAAGGACGCGCCCAACTTCCTGGTCATCGTCGCGGACGATCTCGGCTGGTCCGATCTGGGTGCGTTCGGGGGCGAGATCGCGACCCCCAATCTGGATGCGCTGGCGCTCTCGGGCGTGCGCTTCACCGGCTTCCACACCGCGCCGACCTGCTCGCCGACCCGATCGATGCTGATGAGCGGGGTCGACAATCACGAGGCGGGGCTGGGCACCATGGCGGAGTTGCTGGGCCCGGCGACGCGCGGGCAACCGGGCTATGAGGGGTATCTGAACGACCGCGTCGCCTCGATCGCCGAATTGCTGCGCGCGGGCGGCTATGCCACGCTGATGGCGGGCAAATGGCATCTGGGCCTGACCCCCGACCGCGAGCCCGCCGCGCGCGGGTTCGAGCATAGCTTCGCGCTGCTCCAGGGCCTGTCCAACCATTTCGGCGCGGACCAGAACGAGGCCTGGACCAAGGCCGGGCTCGCCCCCAGCTACCGCGACGACGGCAAGCCTGCGGCCTTGCCCAAGGGTGCCTATTCGGCGGATTATTTCGCCGACCGCCTGATCGGCTATCTCGACGCTTCGGCGAAGGCGGGGGACAAAAGGCCCTTCTTCGCCTATCTGCCCTTCACCGCGCCGCACTGGCCGCTACAGGCCCCGGCGGAGACGATCGCCAAATATAAGGGGCGGTACGATGCGGGCTATGAAGCGCTGCGGGCCGAGCGGCTCGAGCGGCAAAAGGCGCTGGGTCTGGTCCCCGCCGATGCGGTGGCGCATTCGGTCGAATTGGCTCGTCCCTGGGCGTCGCTGAGTCCCGAGGAGCGCGCGGTCGAGGCGCGCAAGATGGAGGTCTATGCCGCGATGGTCGACCGGATGGACCAGAATGTCGGTCGCGTCATCGCCGCGTTGAAGGCGCAAGGGCGGCTCGACAACACGGTCATCCTGTTCTTCGCCGACAACGGCCCCGAGGGCAACGAGATCAAGGCACCCAGTCCCCGGTTCAAGGTCGGCTCGCCCGATGCGGCGCTACCGCCCGCCGAGGCGCTGGGCATCGACAACAGCCTGGACAATATCGGCAAACCGACCAGCTATGTCGGCTATGGCCCCGGCTGGGCACAGGCCAATTCGGTGCCCTCCTGGCTGGTGAAGGGCTATACGACGGAGGGCGGCATCCGGGTCAGCGCCTTCGCCGCCGGGCGCGGGGTGAAGGGCGGCGGACGGATCGCCAACGCCAATCTCGACGTGCGCGACGTCGCGCCGACCTTGCTCGACTATGCGGGCCTTCGCCAGCCAAGCACCTTCGCGGGCCATGCGATCCTGCCGCATGAAGGGCATAGCCTGCGCCCCGTTCTTGCCGCCAACGCGAACGGCGTGCGTTCCGCCGACGAGACGCTGGGTTACGAGCTGTTCTTCCGCCGGGCGCTGCGCAAGGGCGACTGGAAGGTCGTCTTCCTGCCCGCCCCGACCAACAATTATACGCGCGGCGGGGTCAGCACCGGGCGATGGCAATTGTTCAACGTGGCGACCGATCCCGGCGAAACCAAGGACCTCGCCGCCGCCGAACCCCGGCGGCTCGCCGATCTGGTCGGCGCGTATGAACGCTATGCCCGGGCGAAGGGCGTGGTGCCGCTCCCCGCCGATGCGCAGGCACCCGCACCGGCGGCACGGCCATGAGGATCGCGGCGGCGCTGCTACTGGGTCTGGCGGCCAGCGTGACGCTGGGCGCGCGGGCGGCGGAGCCGGTGCGGCGCTGCATCGCGCGGGATGGGATCGTGACCGTTGCGGCAGGCACGGTGCTGCTGGGGGAGGATGGTACGGATCGGCCGGGACGGGCGGTGCCTGTCGCGGCGTTCCGCATCGATGCGCATGAGGTGACCAACCGCCAGTTCGCGGCCTTCGTCGCGGCGACCGGCCATCGCACCCGGGCCGAGCGGGAAGGGGCCTCGGCGCTGTTCGTCGCTCCGACCGAGCCGGTGTCGCTCGACGACGCGTCGCGCTGGTGGCGTTGGACCAAGGGGGCGGACTGGCGGCATCCCAAGGGACCGGGCAGCGACCTGACGGGGCGGGCGGACGAGCCGGTCGTCCATGTCGACCGCGACGATGCCGCCGCCTATGCGCGCTGGGCGGGTGGCGTGCTGCCCAGTACCGAGCAATGGGAGCGGGCGGCGCGCGGCAACCAGAACGCCGCTCGCGATCCGGTCGAATGGGCCTTCGACCACGGCAAACCCCGCGCCAATGTCTGGGAAGGGGTGTTTCCGATCCGCGACACCGGTGATGACGGCTATGCGGGGATCGCGCCGGTCGGCTGTTTCGAGGCGAACGACCTGGGGGTTTACGACATGGTCGGCAATGTCTGGGAATGGGTGGCGGGCGACGGGCAGGTCGGACTGGTCAAGGGCGGGAGCTATCTGTGCGCGATGAACTATTGCGCCAATTTCCGACCCGCCGCCTATCAGGCGCAGGAGCGCGACCTGCCGACATCGCATATCGGGTTTCGCGTGGCCTATCCCGCAGGACCCGACCGTCGGCTGGACCGGCGGGGATAGCCGCTTCCCATCCGCAGGTGCGACCATCGCCGCACCTGCGGGGACCGGTCGATCCTATTTCCGGGCGAACTTGCCCGACGCCGCATCCTGCCTCAGCCGGGCGATCGCCTGCCTGGTCCGTTCGAGTGCGGCGTCCAGCTTGGCTTCGTCGCTCAACTGGTACGGCTTCTGTTCGATGAGCGAGCGCAGTCGGCCCTTCATGTCCGCCACATCCCATTCCCCGCTGCGGGGACGGGCCCGCTTGCCGGCCTTGATGCCGACACGGTGCAGGCCTTCCTTGATAGCGCCCTTGATGATGCGGAGCGAGGTGGAGCGTTTCGGCGCATAGACGTCGCGCACCGAATGGAACGTCATCGCCATGCCCAGCGACGCCGCCCAATCGCACCATTTGGAGGTTTCGAAGCCCGGTGCGATCCCCACCGCGATCCAGGGCGTGCGGAATGCGTCGGCGACGATCGCGCCGTGCATGGCCTCGGTGATCAGGCCCTCCAGGCGTCCGATGCGCCGCACCGTCCCCTTCGCCTCGTCGCGCGGATTGATGAACTCCAGTCCGAGCTCCCTGGTCGTCCTTTCCCAGTCCCAGTGATCCAGGCTCCAGATATGCGGCATGAAGCCGATGCCACGCCGGGGCCCCAGATCGGAGAATTCGGGAAAGTCGCGCAGCAGCATCGCCGGGTCGGTCAGGACGGTTTCCTGGCCCAGCCCCGAATAGGCGGCGGTCAGCGGCCCCCGGACGCCATAGATATGCCACTTGTCATCGAGATGAGGCGGACCGCCGGCCTTGCCGCCGCCGCTGCCGATCACGATCTTCTGGCTGTCGGCGGGCAACTGGTCGGTGAACCAGCGGCTGAATATCGTGCCCATGCCCAGCAGGATCGTCGAATCGTCATCGTCGAGCAGACCCGGCGCCACCTCGTCCCAGAACCACTCGTTCAGATCGTCGCCGAAGTTGCCGTGCGATCCGGGTCGTGAATATTCCAGCTTCATATCGGCCCCTTATGGTTGATGGCTTGGTCTTCAGCAGATGATGAACGGGCGTGCGGATTTCGGACGATGCGGTGTCCAACGTGAAACCCCGGAGCCTCTTGGCCTCTCGTCCTATGCCGTAAACCGCATTTGCGACGAATGGCCGCCTTGTCGCCGCTGAAAGCCGGATGCGCAAGGGCTTGGACCCGGTTCGGTCGCAACGACCGGGGCCCAGATGACCGATTCCGGGACTATGCGCGATCC
The DNA here is from genome assembly GCF_038084995.1 of Sphingomonas sp. 2378. NCBI lineage: Bacteria > Pseudomonadati > Pseudomonadota > Alphaproteobacteria > Sphingomonadales > Sphingomonadaceae > Sphingomonas > Sphingomonas sp. 2378. Next base: position 21,302 of record NZ_JAXCMJ010000038.1, on the reverse strand, counting down.
GCCGGATCGTCCGCCGAAAGGGGTGGGGGATTCACTCCATGACCGACAACAGGTCGTCGACGCTGCCGGTCGCGAAGGCGGTATATTGGTCCCCGATCGCATAGGGCAGCAGGATGCGACGTTTGTGGAGTAGCGCGCCGCAGCTATAGGTGACGTTGGGCACATAGCCGCCCCGCTGCTCGGCGGAGGGGAAGAGCAGGGGCGAGTGGGTCCGGCCCAGCACCTTGGCCGGGTTGTCCTTGTCGAGCAGGCAGGCACCGACGCAATAGCCCCGGATCATGCCGACGCCGTGGGTGAAGACCAGCCAGCCCTCATCGATCTCGATCGGTGAACCGCAATTGCCGATCTGCACGAACTCCCACGGATATTTGGGACCCATGATGCGCATCCCTTCGTCCCATATGTGCAGGTCGTCGGAATAGAGCAGCCACAGGTTCACATTGTCCTGCCGCCCGATCATCGCGAAGCGGTCGCCGATCCGGCGGGGGAACAGCGCCATGCCCTTATATTCCGCCAAGGCCCCGGCCAGGGCGCGCATTTCGAAGCGCTGCTGGTTGATCCCGCGCAACATCTCCGAACGGGCGATATTGCCGTCGAAGGCCGTATAGGTGCCGATCAGGCTTTCCACCCCGTCATGGTCGGTGAAACGCACCAGCCGCAAATCCTCGACGCCCTGGCGCTGGCTGGGCAGGATGGGGAAGATCACCGTCTCGGACACGTCCGCGCTGTCGTCGGCGAGCATCCGGACCCAGCCGCCCTCTTTGCTCTCGATCCGGGGCGGCACGCCTTGCGGGCTCGGCGGATCGACGACGAGGCCGGTGCCGCCATCCCAACTGCCGGTGCGAAAGGTGACCGAGGAGATATGCCCCTCACCGACGCCGCGCAGCGACAGGAGGAAGCGGATATCGTCGTCATCGGGGTTCTGGTCGGGCACGGTCACGATGCTGGGGTTGAACAGGGCGGCGGATTCGAACGCATATTCCTGGCTGAAATAGGCACCGAGCAGCAGGCGGTCGCGCTTTTCCCCGATGGCGATATCGCCCAGATCGTCCTTCACCTCGTCGAAGCGGCGGAGAAAGACGCCGTCGACGTTGCGATGCCTTTTCTCCATCGCGGCTTGCAGCAGTTCCAGCATCCGGTCGCGCGTCTCCGCGTCCAGCGCCATGACGCGCCGCGCCACATCCTGCGCACGGGTCGGTTTGCGATCGAAGGCGGCCGGATAGCCGAAGCTGAACGGCCGAAGCACCGTGCGCGAGGGATCGGGTTTGAGTTCGACGTCCAGTTTCGTGAAGACATCTGCGGCATTCATCGGCTTTGCCTCTCGTTCGACGGTCCCTCGCCGACGATAAAGTCCTGCTGGTCGATTTGATCCTCCGCCGGTCGTGAAACGGGCGAGGGGCCGGCACGGGGGGAGCGACCTTCTTCCTAGTCCGTTCCGCCCGCCGGTCGTTCAGACCTTGAGGATGATCCCGCGCCGGTCGAGCGCCCAGCCGAATGCGCAGCAGATCAGCGTATAGGCGAGCGCGCAGAGCAGCGACCCGACCGGCCCCGGCGCGAGTCCCTGGAACAGCGTCTCGCCGACCCAGGTGTACAGGCCCGTATCGGGCCGGACATGGATCAGCTCCAGCGCGACGACCAGCAGTTCGGAGAAGAGATAGATGGCCAGCGGATTGCGCCCCAGCATCTGCAGGAAGGAGTGCCCGAAACGGACGCCGCGCACCTCGACCAGCCATAGCGCCACGCCCAGCAGGATCAGGTCGATCCCGACCGTCAGCGCGACGAACGACCCGGTCCACAGCTTCTTGCCGATCGGCAGCACGGGCGGCAGCAGCAGCGCGACGATGACCAGCCCCGCCCCGATCGCCGCCAGCCGCCCGACCGTGGCCATGTGCTTGCCCCAACGCTGGATGGCGAGACCGGCCAGATAGCCCGCAATCACATTGGCGGTGGCGGGCAGGGTGCCGAGCAGCCCTTCGGGATCGAAGCCGTGATCCTTGGTATAGAGATGCGCCGGGCCGATCAGCCACAGGTCGAACAAGGTGCCCGCATTCCGGTATCGCCCGAACGCCTCGCCCGCCGGGCTGAGCCCGACCAGGATCGCCCAATGCGCGAGGACGAGCCCGATCGCGACCCACAGCAAATGGCTGGGCCGCAGATAGCGTGCGCAGAGCGCCCCCAGCAGATAGCAGAGCGCGATACGTTGCAGCACGCCGGTCAGCCGCGTGTCGGCGAAGGGCTTGGCGACCCAGCTGCCGTCCGCCTGATGGGTGACGAAGGGGAACCAGTACATCAGCACGCCGAGCAGGAAGATCAGCGCGGCGCGCTTGAGCACGCGGCGCAGGAAGACGTGCTCCGGCATCGGGCGGGTGAGAGCGAAGCTCATCGCATTGCCCACCGCGAACAGGAAGGTCGGATAGATCAGGTCGGCCAGCGTGAAGCCGAACCAAGGCGCATGCTGCAACTGGGTGAAGGCCCCGCCCGCGCCCGCCGTGTTGACGACGATCATCAGGAAGATGGTCGCGCCGCGAAACATGTCGAGCGAGGCGAAGCGCTCCGGCTTGGGCATGGTCGTCGTCACCGGTCGGTCTCCGTCATCAGGGCGCGGGCTTCGGCCACCGGATCGGCAGGCGCGCTGGCCTTATAGGGGCGGGGATCGGCGACCCACGCCTTTTCCCAGTCGAGCAGCTTCGCGGTGAAGGCGGCATCGTCGACGGGCCGCTTGGCCAGGGCGGCGGCGCGGGCTTCGGTCAGATAGCGGGTCCAGCGCGGCAGATAATAGTCCGCATACATGCCCGCCCAGGCCTTGGACGCATAATCGCCCAGATGGCCGCGCCCGCCCCAGATCGTCACCTGCGCCTTGGCGTTCTGTTCATAGGCGGTCTTTTCGGCAGGGGTGTCGCCATAGGCTCGCGCATCGGCGATCCAACTGGCCAGGCTTTCCTGTTGCCCGCCGATCAGATGGTCGATGGCGAGTGCCAGCGCCTCGATCCGCACCGTCGCCCGGTCCCCGGCGGCGACGTTACCCTTTTTATAAGCGGCGACGGCGGCCTTGACGCTGTCGTCCAGCGACAGGCTGGCGGCATGGCGGGTCAGGTCGACCAGATCATAGCGATAGAGTGGGCTCTGACTATAAGCGGGCGCGAGTTTCAGCATCGCCTCGATCCCGGCACGCAGTTTCGCGCGGTCGCCCGGTTCGGCGGGATAGGTCGGTGCGTCGGCGGCGGGGCGCTTGAAGAAGAGGTACGCGCCCGCCCGTTCGTTCCACCAGCGCGGGGTCCAGTAGCGCACGTCATAGGCGCCCGCGACCACATCCTGCCACGCCGCGACCATCGCCGGGTCGCTGCGGCCATAGCGCGCGGCGGCGTAACGGCTCAGCCAGGGGCCAAGCGCCATGTCGCCGCCCGGCCATGCGACGTCATAGGCATAGTCATAGACCAGGCTGTTGCTGTGCAGCCCTTCCGGGAACATGCCGAACCCGCGCACATGCCCGCGCGCCGGGTCGGTGAACAGCGCCGCCACGTCGCGGCGGTAGAAATCGGGCGCGCCATAGACCGGGTTGCTGCCGCCATAATTATGGACATAGCCATAGACCCAATTCTTGCCGTCGAAGCCGTTGGTGGTTTTCCAGATGCCGGGATAGCGGTCATTGCCGATGTCGAGGATCAGCATCTTTTCGTCGGGCACATCCTTCAGAAAGGCGGCGATGGCGTCGGGCGTCCAGAATTTCTTGTCCGCGCCGAACAGCCAGCCCTGCATGACCCAGGTCGCCCCCGGCGCGGCGGCGGCGATCGCGGCATAAAGGCGCTGGCCATAGGCGGCCAGCCGGGCGTCGCGAACCTCGCGGGGCAGCGCCGCCGCCTTGGTCGCGGCATCGAGCGCGGGGGTGTTGGCGGTCGCATCGCCGTAAGAGGCATGGGCGGTATCACTGCCGTCCTCGGCGATCGGCGGCACCATCTCGTTGAAGGCATCGGCCAGATAATATCGCCCCGGCCCGTACTCGGCGGTGTAGAGTTCCAGGAACCGCCGGGCGAGCGGCGCGAAGAGCGGATCGGACGGGTCGAGCCAATAGGTCCCCTCGAACCCCTCCCAGGACCGCATCTTGTAGATACGTGCTTTCGGATGCGCCTCGGCAAAGGCCTTGGGTACGTAACCGGCGAAGGCGGGCAGGATCGGCGTCATGCCCAGATCGCGCATCCGGGCGAGGATATGCTTTTGCAGGTCGTGCTTCTTGTCGATCCATCCGGTCGGCAGGGGCGCCCGATACCCCTCGATATTGCCCATGCGCTGCCACGGCAGGAAGGCGGGACCTGAGAAATGCCGCGCGATCTGCGCTTCGCTCAGGCCCTGTTCGCGCCATAGCTTGCGCCAGACATAATCCTGCCCCTCCATGGCGAGCGGCATGTCGACGCCGTGCACCGCCATGTCGTCGATCTCCCGCTCCCAGCGGGGCCAGTTCCACCAGGGCGTCGTGTAACCATAGGTGCAGGTGTTCAGATAGGCGCGAAAGCCGAAGGGCGAGGAGACCCAGCCGCTGTCCCGCGCGGCCAGCCCGGTCATCGGGCCGACGCGCCGGCCCTCCCAACTGATCGACAGCCGCCCCTCGGCCTGCAAGGTCGCGGCGACCCCGCGTATGGCGGCCACAGGCGAGGATGCCTGGACGGTCAGGCGATCATGATCCACCCGTACCCGGTAACGGGGGGTAGGGGAGGACTGGATCGTCACCGCCACCTGTCGTTCCGGCACGCCCAGCCTTTGCAGCGCCGCTCGGGCGGCCTGACCGCCATCTGCCTGCGCATGGGCGACGGACGCGGTGATAAACAGGGTGCCGATCAGGCCCAGCGCTTTGGAAGAGGTCATCACGGACAGCATTGTCCCCGGCAAATGTCGAAAAGGGAAGGGCGGACCGGCCCGCACGGCGGTCCGCCCTTCAGTGGGGAGGTCAGAACCGCGTCGAGGCCGAGAGGTAGAAGGTGCGACCCGTCCGGCTGGCCAACTGGAAGGTGTCGGCATTGGTCTGATAGGCATCCTCATGGGTGTTGTTGAGGTTGATGATGCCCGCCGTGAAGCTGAGATAGCTCAGTGGATTGAAGCCCAGCGCCAGGTCCATCTGGGTGCGCGGACGGACCACATGGGTCAGGCCGCCATTGACGAAGAAGCTCGATGCCGCGTCCTGGACATAGGAGCTGCGGTGATTGACCGACAGCCGCAAGCTGAACATCTCGTTCTCCCAATAGGGCGTCAGGTTCCAGGTCAGCTTGGACAGGTCGCGCAGGTTGAAGCCGGTGCCGATCGCGCTGGCATCGGTATCGACCACGGTGACGTTGCCGACCGCGCCGAAGCCCTTGACCGGCAGGATGGCATCGAAATTCTGCGAGGCCGAGAATTCCACGCCCTTGATATGGATGACCCGGTCGTCGTTCAGCACCCGGCTGAAGCTGTAATCGGTCTTCAGGTCCGCCGACTGGCAATCGCTGACCACGCCGTTCAGCGCCACCCCGTCGAACGAGCCGGGGCAATAGAATTGCGTGAAGGTGCCGTTCTTCACCGCCTTGTAGAAGCCCGCGACGCTGATCGAATTGCCCTTGCCGTGGTAGAATTCCAGGCTGAGGTCCAACTGGTTGGCGGTCAGCGGCTTCAGGCGGCTCTCGCCTTGCGCGACGGAGACGCTGGGGCGCAGGCTGGTGGTGACGCGGGTAATCGTGTCGGCCATCTGCGTCTGGCTGTTGAGCAGCGGGCGGACCAGCACCTTGGCGGCGGCGATGCGGGCGACCAGGCGCGGCGTCAGGTCCAGTGCGAAGCTGGCGCTGGGCAGGACGTTGCCATAATCCTGCACGACATGCTGCTGGCCGAGCAGCGTCGCGTTGCTGTCGGTGCCGTTGGTCAGGCTGCTGGTGACGTTCTGGTGCGTATGCTCGTAGCGGACGCCGACATTGCCGCGCACCGGCAGGTTGAAGAGCGTGCCGTCGATATTGGCCATCGCATAGACCGCCGGAATGTAACGGTCGACGCGATAGGTGTTGGGCCAGTCGGGCGTGTCAGGGACGTTGATCCCCTTGTCGCGCAGGATCTGCTGCCACAGCGGCGCATTGACCGACAGGAAGCTGCCGGGGATCGCCATCGATCCGCCCAGGAAGTTGTTCACCAGCACGCCGGTCTTTGACAGGTCGGGAATCCAGGCGAATTCGGGATAGGTCACCGGATCGCTGACATCGGCGTCGCGGTCGTGGCGATAGGCCTTGGTGTCGAAGCTCTCATGGTGATATTTCGCGCCGAAGATCAGCGCCTTGATCCCGTGGAAGTCGAGATCCTGGGTCAGGTCGGCCTGGATCGCACGGTCGCGGGCCGACTGGATATGCGTCGCGCCGTCGACAAAGGCGTACCAGGTGCGGTTCGCCATATTGTAGATCGACCCGTCGGTCAGGCTGGCGGTGTTCCACTTGACGTTGAACGGATCGGAAATGTCGAGCGTACCGCCGTTCGCGAAGCGGACCTCGTCGATCGTCGCCCATTCGTACAGCTTGGCGTCGCCCTGGGTATAATGGCCGATCGCCTTGATATGCGTGGTATCGGTCGGGCTCCAGTTGACGGTGCCGGTATAGGCCTGGGTCTGGAGCTTGCGCAGTTCGGGCTGGTCGTTGTTGTCGACGTTGAAGTTACTGATCGAAATCTTGTCGGCGACGCCGTTGGCGGTGCTGTTGACCGTCACCGCCGAGGTCGCCCAGCGGCCGAAGACCATCTGACGGGTGTCGTAGCGGGTGTGGTCACGCGAATATTCACCTTGCAGCAGGACCTCGAAATTGTCCTGCGGCTTCCACTGGATCGCGCCGCTGCCCATCAACTGCTCGGTATCGCGGTCGATCCGGCGATAGCGGAGATTGCCCGGCACCTGCGCATCGGGGGCACCCGCCACCGCACCCGGTTGATACCAGTTCTTGATGAACAGATAGTCGCCGCGATCCTTCAGCTTCTGATAGCCGACGTCCAGCATGACGCCGATCGTGTCGTTGGCGAAGCGCTTGATATAGGCGGCATTGACCTTGGGCGTGACGCCGCCGCGATAGTCGGAATGATAGGCCTTCACGCCCGCGATGAAGCTGGGGCCCTTATAGGCGAGCGGCTTGACCGTATCGATGTTGACGGTGCCCGCCAGGCCGCCCGTGTCCATGTCGGCGGTCGGCGACTTGATGACCTGGATCGCGCTCGCCAGATCGGTCTGGATGATGTCGTAGCGGAAGCCGTCCTTGAAGTCGGCGCTGGCGAAGGTCTGGCCGTTGATCGTGGTGCGCGCATATTGCGGGCCCAGGCCACGGATGCTGATCGTCGAGCCGCGCCCGTTGATGTTGGACATCTGGACACCCGCGATCCGCTGGATCGCCTCGGTCACGTTCTGGGCGGGAAACTTGCCGATATCCTCCGACGAGATGCCGTCGGTGATGCGGATGTCGTTGCGCTTGGCGGCCAGCGCGGAGGCGATGCTCTGGCGATAGCCGGTGACGGTAATCTCGCTCTGGCTGGCGTCGCCCGCCGTATCGACCTGCGGCGTCGCCTGTCCGGTATCGGCGGTAACAGTGGCGGCGGTCGTGGCGGCGGCAGTCTGCGCCAGGGCTGGCGTCGCGATCACCGCCGAGGCCATCCCGGCCGCCGTAAACGCCGTCGTCTGAAGCAACCGCTTGCGCCGGAGACGCGACACGTCCTTGCGCGGTGAGATCGTCATGCTCATTCCCTCCCTCTGATCCAGACGCGAAGCAGATCGCGCCGGGCTTCCCCGAGACTTTTGTGGATAGGGCGTGCGTGACCGTCGGACAGGCAGGGGCCGTCATCGACCGGAACGGGGTGGCGTTCGCGGATCGGGATGGGCCGTCACTTCTGCTGCGTCAGGACGCGGAACCCTTCCGAAGTCCATCGCCGCGCCCGCCGCCCGACCTATGGGTCATGTGCGCCGATCGCGGTCGAAAGACCGAAAGTTTCTTCCTGCATCACGGTGTTGTTATCTTATGGTCTTATCGGTGACATGGAATGGTCATGCATGTCAACGGGGCGACAATCGGTTTCGCCACAAAATTGGTCGGGACAATGCGCACCCCGATTTTATCGTTTTTGTTCAATGGGATGATAAATGTGAAGATTTTTTCATGGTAGCGCTATACGCCCGAAAGTCCTGATGATGACCCATCCCACGTAATTGTTTGCCATCCTATCGGAACCACGACCAGTGCTGAGTCTCAATTGGTATTGCTACTATTGGTTCGGCCAATTGGGCTGTGCGATTGATCGCGTCGTCGTGGCGATATGGCGGCTCGCGGGCGTCCGACGTCGCGAGCGAATCGCCACGCCATGGGGCGACACCCGCTCGCCCCAACAAGCCGGATCGATGGAGGGTGCGTGTCCTTCGGCTTCGGTCAAGCCGGCGGATCAGATCTTCAGATGCGCGGTTCGATCGCGCTTCGCCGCGAGCGCCTGTCTCACTTCGGCGACCGCGCGGGCTTCGCTGGCGATCAGCAGGCCTTCCAGCGCCGCCGTCAGATGCCGTTGCATCGCAGCACGCGCGGCCAGCGAGTTCCGCGCCCGCAGCGCTTCCAGAATGGCGGCGTGATGCTCGACGATGGGACGCACGTCGATGGCGCGCACCTTGGCATCGAGCAAAGCGCTTTCCGCCGATCGTTCGCGCTGTTCCCACAGCCGGTCGATCGTTTCCAGAATGGCGCTGTTCCGGGTGACCCGCGCGATCAGCGTGTGGAAGGCGCGGTCGGCCCGAAAAGCGCCACCGACCTCGTTATTCTCCTTCTCGATCGCGTCGACCAGCGCGGCAAGTTCGTCCAGTTCGGCATCGGTGATCTGCGACGCGGCGAGTGCTGCCGATTCGGGTTCGAACAACAGGCGCGCCTCGGCGACTTCCATGGCGGACACATCAAAATCGGGGGTTTCGCCTTGGCCGGGCAGGGCGACGACATGCGCGCCGGAACCGATGCGGACTTCGATAAAACCCTGTACCTCCAACGCGATCAGCGCTTCCCGGATGACCGGACGGCTGACGTCGAAGCGCGCCGCCAGCTCGCGCTCGGCGGGCATGCGCGTCCCGACCGGATAGCGGCCTTCGACCAGTTCGGCGATCAGCGTGCGGGCCAGTTCCCGGTAGAGGCGGTCCTGCGTCGTGGGTGTATTGTCCATCACGACCATTATTGGCGGCGTCGACGCATATCGGTCAAGCATTTGCGTCGGACAGAGCGAGCCTATCCGGCAGCGAGATAGTCCGTCAGGCGCTCGACCGTGCCGTGGGGCACATGCAGGCCCAGCTTGCTTCGGCGATAGATAATGTCCTCCGCCGTCCGCGCCCATTCGACGCGGACCAGATAATCGACTTCTGCGCCATATAGGCCGCCGCCCAGATCGGGCCCCAGGTCCGCCACGGTCCGCGCCGTACCCAGCAGGTCGGCGACCCGCGTACCATAGGCGCGCGCCAGCCGTCGCAAGAGGCCGGGCGGCAGGACGGGACATTTAGCCTGTAGCTCGCGGAGGAAATGCTCGAAATCCGCAGCCGCCATGTCGCCGCCGGGCAGGGCCGCCCCCGCCGTCCAGTCGCCACCCGCTTGGTGCAGGAAGGGGGCGAGTTCGGACAGCGCATGTTCGGCCAGCTTGCGATAGGTGGTGATCTTGCCGCCGAATATGTTGAGCATCGGCGCATGATCCTCACCCGCCGGACCGATATCGAGGTCGAGGACATAGTCGCGCGTCACGGCCGAGGCGTCGGCGGCGTGATCGTCATAGAGCGGGCGGATACCGGCATAGCTCCATGCGATATCCGCCTCGCCGGTCTTCACGGTGAAATAGCGGTTGATGGTGTCGAGCAGATAGGTGGTTTCGCCCGCGCTGATCGATGCCTTGGCCGGAGCCTCGGTCCAGGGCTGGTCGGTCGTGCCCACCAGCGTGAAGCGGCCCTCATAGGGGAGGGCGAAGACGATCCGGCGGTCGTCATTCTGGAGCATGAAGGCATGTTCGCCGTCATAGAGGCGCGGCACGACGATATGGCTGCCTTTGACCAGCCGCACGCCGCGATCCCTTCGCGTACCGTGCGCCCGCCCGATCACATCCGCGACCCAGGGGCCCGATGCGTTGACCAGGATGCGCGCCCGAACCGTGCGGGGGCCGCCTTCTCCCTCGATCGTCGCGATCCAGCCGCCACCCTCTCGTCGTGCTTCGATCAGGCGGGTTCGGGTCTCGATCCGCGCGCCACGCTCCGCGGCGTCCAGCGCGTTGAGGACGACCAGGCGGCTGTCCTCGACCCAGCAGTCGGAATAGACGAACGCCTTGCCGGTCCGCGCGGAAAGTCCGGCGCCCAGCGGCGACCGGTCGAGCCGGATCGTCCGTGTTCCCGGCAGACGAACCCGACCGCCCAGATGATCGTAGAGGAACAGCCCCAGGCGGACCATCCAGGCGGGGCGCGGCGAGCGGTTCTGAGGCAGGACGAAGGACAGCGGCCAGATGATGTGCGGGGCGATCGCCAACAGCCTTTCGCGCTCGATCAGCGCTTCTCGCACCAGGCGGAATTCGCCATATTCCAGATAGCGCAGCCCGCCATGGATCAGCTTGGTCGAGGCGGAGGAGGTGTGGCTGGCCAGATCCTCCTGCTCGACCAGCAGGACGGACAGGCCGCGCCCGGCGGCATCGCGGGCGATCCCGGCCCCGTTGATCCCGCCGCCGACGATCAGCAGATCGACCGTCTCCTCGCTCTGGTCCGCCATGCCGCCTGTCCCTATCCTTTACGGCGGCAAGGCTACACCATGCCGGGCATAAGCGAAAACGACAGGAGGGGTCAGCGATGGCGTCGCATATTCTGGTGATCGATCAGGGGACGACCTCGACCCGCAGCATCGTCTTCGATCGCATGGCGCGCCGCATCGCCATCGCCCAAGCCGAATTCGCGCAGCATTATCCCGAGCGTGGCTGGGTCGAGCATGATCCGGAAGACATATGGCGCGATGTGCTCGCCACCGCGCGCCGGGCCATTGCGGAAAGCGGCGTCGGGGCCGCCGGGATCGCCGCGATCGGCATCACCAACCAGCGGGAGACGGTGCTGGTCTGGGACCGGGCCACGGGCGCGCCGATCCACCGCGCTATCGTCTGGCAAGATCGGCGCGGCACCGCGCTCTGCCAGACCCTCAAGGCCGATGGGGCGGAGGAACTGGTGCGCGAGCGGACCGGGTTGCTGATCGATCCCTATTTCTCCGCGACCAAGCTCGCCTGGCTGCTCGACCATGTCGATGGCGCGCGCGAACGAGCGGAGCGGGGCGAACTGGCCTTTGGGACGATCGACAGCTTCCTGCTCTGGCGGCTGACCGGCGGGGCGGTGCACGCGACCGACGTGACCAATGCCAGCCGCACGATGCTGTTCGACATTCATCGCGGGGAATGGGACGCGGACCTCTGCCGCCTGTTGCGCGTGCCCATGGCAATGCTGCCGCAAGTGCATGACAATGCGCATGTCTATGGCACCGCCGTGCCCGACCTGCTGGATGCGGCGATCCCGATCGCGGGGATGGCGGGGGATCAGCAAGCGGCGTTGTTCGGACAGGCCTGTTTCCGGCATGGCATGGCCAAGTCCACCTATGGCACCGGCTGTTTCCTGCTGCTCAATACGGGCGAGACGGCGGTCGCCTCGCGCCACCGGTTGCTGACCACGCCCGCCTATCGGCTGAACGGCGTGACGACCTATGCGCTGGAGGGATCGATCTTCGTCGCGGGCGCGGCGGTGAAGTGGCTGCGCGACGGGCTGGGCGTCATCACCCATGCCAGCCAGACCGACGATCTGGCGACCCAGGTGCCCGACAGCCACGGCGTCTATATGGTCCCCGCATTCGTCGGCATGGGAGCGCCCTATTGGCAGCCGGATGCGCGCGGTGCGATCTATGGCCTGACGCTGGGGGCCAGCGCGGCGCATCTGGCGCGTGCGGCGCTGGAGTCCGTCGCTTATCAGACGATGGACCTGGTCGCGGCGATGAAGGCCGATGCGGGCGAGGGCCCCGCGATCCTGCGCGTCGATGGCGGGATGGCCGCGAACGACTGGCTCTGCGGTTTCCTCGCCAACATGATCGACACGCCGGTGGAGCGCCCCGCCGATCTGGAGACGACCGCGCGTGGGGCGGCCTTTCACGCCGGGCTGGCGATCGGGCTGTGGTCGGGGCTGGGCGAATTGGAGCGGCTCTGGTCGCGCGAACGATGTTTCGAGCCCGCAATGACCGAGCAGGCGCGCGCGCCCTTGGTGGCGGGATGGCGCGATGCGGTGGCGCGGACGCTCGCCCCTGCTGTGTGAACCGGCCCCGGCCCGTCAGGCCGCCGGGATCGTCATCTCAAAGGTCGTCTCGGCGATGGGCAGCAGCGTCAGGTCGCCGCCATGCGCCCTGGCGATCCGGCGGGCGAGGGTCAGGCCGATGCCCGATCCCTCGGGCTTGGTGGTGTGGAAGGGGCGGAAGATGCGGGCTCGTTCGGGCGCTGCGACACCGCCCCCGCTATCGGCCACGCTGACCCGGAAGCTTTTGCCATCCCCCTGGAAGGAGAGGGTGACCCTGGGCGCGACCGCCCCCTCCAGCGCGGCCTCCGCCGCGTTCTGGAGCAGGGCCCAGATCGCCTGGGTCATCTGATCCCGGTCGCAGGTGCCGATGATGCCCGGTGGCACGCGGATCGACAGGGCGACGCGCTCCTCGAAGCGTTCGGCGAACAGGCGTCCCAAATCCTCCGCCAATATGACGGGAAGCAGCGGCGTGCGCACCGGCATCGGCAGGCGGGCCAGCATTCGATAGGCGCGGGTAAAGCGCTCCAGCCCCTCGATCCGCCGGGCCAGCGTCGCCAATATGCCCGGCAGCCGCCGGTCGGACCGCTCCGCCGCAACCAGGGCGCTGTCCGCCAGCGAGACGATCGGCGACAAGCCGTTGAGCAATTCGTGGCCAAGGATGTCGATCATCTCGTTATCCGCATGGGCCTCCGCCGCGCGCCGCTCGACCTCGATATCGATCAGGATCACCAGCGCCCTCTCGCTGCTCGCGACCCGCTCGATCCGCCAGCTTCTCCCTTCGTGGCGCAACCGGCTCTCCCGGGGATCGAGCAGTGCGGGCGGGGTCGGGGTCAGCCGGTCGTCGGTCGCGAACAGGGTACGGCTGGCCCGGTTGATCGCCCGCGCCCGCCCGCGATCGATGCGCAGCAGGGGCAGGGGGATCTGGTCGACCAGCGCGGCAAGCGGCGGCCCATTGTCGGTGGTCCGCACGGCTTCGGACGATCCGGGCGAAGCGGGCCGCCGCGCGATCGTCCAGCACGCCGCCAGAATCGCCCAACCTGCGCACAGGCTCAGCCCCAGGACCGACGCAAACATGCCGTTCTGCCACGCCAGCACCAGCAGCGCCCCGCTGCCGGTCAGCGCCAGCGCGGTGAGCGCGGTCGCGATCATCCGGGCATGGCGCCGATCAAAGCCCATGTCGTGCCATCCGTCGATAGAGCGCACCCCGGCTGAGCCCCAGCGCATGCGCCGCCTGGGTGACATTGTGGTGATGCTCGACCAGCGCGGCCTCGATCATCGTTCGCTCGGTTTCATCCAGATCGAAGCTCACCCGGCCCGGAGCGGCGGCCGAAGCGATGGGCGCGGCGGGGGCGAGCAGCGCCGCCTCGATCACGCCGTCATCGCCGAGCAGCAGCGCCCGCTCGATCGCGGCGGCCAGCCCTCGGGCTTCGTCGGGCCAATGCGCGGTGGCGAACAGCGCCTCGGCGGCGGGGGTAAAGCGGGGCAGGGGGCGGCCATGCCGCTCCGCCGCGACCCGCGCGAAATGGCGGGCGAGGACGGGGATGTCGGCGCGTCGCTGATCGAGCGAGGGGGCGGCGATCTCCACCGTCGCGATCCGCCGGGCGAGTGCGGGGGTGATGGCGCGGGCATCGTCGGCGATGGCGATGAAGCGATCCGCCGCCGACAGCCGGTCGAGCAGCCGCGCCTGTCCGATCGCATCGAGCTGGTCTGGGTGGCGCAGCAGCCAGGTCGCGCCATTGCCGCTCCCGTCCAGCCGCTCCCAGGCCTGCTGGTCGCGCAGGTCGATCCGCGTCATGGGGCGATCCGCCCCCGCCGATGCGGCGTGGATCGCGGCGGCGATCAGGCTTCGTCCCGCACCCGATGGTCCGGTCACGACCACCCCGGCCATGGTCGGGGCGATCCGGCGGATCATCGTGCGGACATGCTCGATCGCGGCACTGTCGCCCAGCAGGCGGACGGGATCGGCGGCGGGGGACGGGGCGTCGGCGATATGGGCCTGGTCCGCTGGCGCCGGGCGTCGCCGGACCGCGACCTCGATCTTGGCGATCAATTCGGCATTGCGCCACGGCTTCATCACGAAGTCGCGCGCGCCCGCCTGCATCGCGGTGACGGCCAGCCGGATGCCGCTATGCGCCGTGATGACGATGATGCACGCGGCGGGATCGTCCGCCAGCAGCCGGGCGAGCATGGTCAGCCCTTCGCCGCCATCGGTGCGACCGGCGGCATAGTTCAGGTCGAGCAGGATCGCATCGTATCGGCGCGCCGCCAGTCGCGAGAAACCTTCCTCCGGCCCGTTCGCCACGTCCAGCCTGTGCCCGGCCAGATCGATCGCGATGGCCAGCGATTCGGCGATGCGCGGATTGTCGTCGATGAGCAGGATCGAAAGCGGGCTTGACCCGTCTTCCGACCGTCCATTTGTGGACGGTGCGTTCGGTCCCGAACGGTCGGATTCGGCGGCGGTGGAGGAAAGTGGCGGTTTCATAGTGCTTTAGGTTTTTCGGCCGTCCTGGGTGACATTGATCCCATGATGACCGAACACAGCACAGGCGCAAACACTTCCGCTGCCGGGGACGGCGGACCGGCTCCCGGGGCGGCGATGGATCGCCGTATCGCGCGCAAGGCGACGCCCTGGTGGCGGCGCAAGCCGGTGATGATCGCGGCGCTGGTGATCGTGGCGGCGGCGCTGATCTGGCGCTTCCTGCCCGCCGCCGGTTCCACCGACATCGCCTCCGCCAATATCGAGACGGGGGAGGTCACGCGTGCCGCCTTCGACGATTACCTGCCGGTGCGCGCCACCGTCACCCCGCGCGTGACGACGCTGGTCGGCGTGCTGTCGGGCGGGCAGGTCGAAAAGCTGCTGGCACAGGACGGCCAGATGGTGACCGAGGGACAGCCGCTCGCCACCCTGGCCAACCCGCAACTCAAGCTCGACGTGCTGACCCGCGAGGCGCAGATCGCCAGCCAGCTGGGCGGCGTGGCGAGCGAAGGGCTGGGGATCGAGCGCAACAAGCTCGACCGGGCGGGCCAGGTCGCGCAGGCTGAATATGATCTCATCAAGGCGCGCCGCGACCTGGGCATTCGCCGTCAGCTTCACGACCAGGGATTCCTGTCGGATGCGGGCGTGAAGAGTTTCGAGGAAGAGGCGGCTTATCAGGAGAAGCGCCTCGCCCAGTTGAAGTCGGGCCGCGCGACCGAGGCGCGGATCACCGCGACCCAGGCCGCCCGCCTGTCCGACACCCAGACGCGGTTGTCGGGCAATATGGCGGCGGTGCGCGCGGGGCTCGAAGGGCTGACCATTCGCGCGCCGTCCGGCGGTCGGCTGACCAACTTCGTCATCCAGCCGGGTCAGACGCTGAAGCCTGGCGATCCGGCGGGACAGGTCGACAGCGAAGGCTCGTGGAAGCTGGTCGCGCAGGTCGACGAATATTATCTGGGCCGCGTCGCGGTGGGGCAGAGGGCGACGACCTCGGACGGCGCGAAGCTGACCGTGTCGAAGGTGCTGCCCGCCGTGAAGGACGGGCGGTTCCAGGTGGAGCTGACCTTCGACCGCGCGCCTCAGGGGCTCAATCGCGGGCAGACCATCGACATCCGTATCACCCTGGGCGCGGCGAGCCGTGCAGTAGTGGCCCCGGTCGGCGGCTGGCTGGAGGCGGGGGGCAATTCGGCCTTCGTGCTCGATGCCGACGGGGCCCATGCCCGCCGCCGGGCCGTCCGCATCGGGCGCCGCAACCCCGTACAGGTCGAGATCCTGTCCGGCCTCAATCCCGGCGAACGCATCGTCATCAGCAACACCTCGTCCGTGAAGGGCGATATATTGAACATCCGATAAGGGGGACCTGCATCATGATCCGACTGGAAAATATTCAGCGCCGCTACGTCTCCGACGAGGTCGAGACGACCGCGCTCCACGATATCGATTTGCATGTCGCGCAAGGGGAATTCCTGGCCATCATGGGCCCCTCGGGCTGCGGCAAGTCGACCTTGCTGAACACGCTGGGCACGGTCGATCGACCGACCGGCGGGCGCTATTTGTTCGGCGACCGTGACCTGGCAGCGATGGACGAGAAGGAACTGGCCAGGTTCCGCGCCGAGACGCTCGGCTTCGTGTTCCAAAGCTTCAACCTGATCGACGAATTGACCATCGAGGAGAATGTCGCGCTGGGCCTCGCCTATCGCCGCGACGTCGGGGATCGGCGCAATCGAGTCGCCGCGGCCATGGACAAGGTCGGCATCGCCCACCGCGCCCGTCACTTCCCGCACCAGCTTTCGGGCGGTCAGCAGCAGCGCGCCGCCATCGCCCGCGCCATCGTCGGCGATCCCAAGCTGATCCTGGCGGACGAGCCGACCGGCAACCTCGACACTGCCAATGGCGAGCAGGTGATGAACATCCTGACCGGCCTGAACGAAGCGGGCGCGACCATCGTAATGGTGACCCACTCGCCCAGCCATGCCGACCTCGCCAAGCGGCGCATCGACATGCTCGACGGCCGCATCGTCGCCAGCGCCATGCGCGCGATCTGACAAGGGGAATTCGTGATGAAGAAGATGTCCGTCATAGCCCTGCTGTCGCTCGCCGCCGTCGCGGCTCTGGCGCAGGAAGGCGTACAGGTTTCGCGTGGTTTCGACATGCGCGGCTTCGACCGCATCGAACTGGGCGGGTGCGATATCGTCACCGTGGCGCTGGGATCGGCCTATGCCGTGACGGCGCGGGGGCGTGCCGCCAATATCGACAATCTGCGCATCGATACCAATGGCTCGACCCTGCGTATCCGTCGCCGGAATGATAGCTGCAACGGCCATGACCGGCGCGTGGCGATCGCGGTCACCCTTCCGGCACTGAAGGCCGTGGACGTGAGCGGCGCGGCGGAAATGAACCTGCCCGCGCTCGACCACCCCGCCTTCGCGCTCAATGCGAGCGGGGCGGGCGTGGTTCTCCTTCCCGCCCTGCGAAGCGGTGCGGCCAGCTTCGGCCTGTCGGGGGCGAGCGTGGTGACGGTCCGCAGCCTCCAGGCCGAGCGGGCGAGCCTCGGCACCTCGGGGGCCAGCGTCCTCCGCGTCGAAGGCTCCGTACGTCGGCTTACCATCGACAGCAGCGGGGCCAGCGATGTGGACGCCCGCGGCTTGTCCGCACCCGACGTGACGATCGGTGCGAGCGGAACGGCCAAGGTCCGCACCGGAAGCGCGCAACGAGCGCAGGTCGGCGCGAGTGGCATGGCGAACGTCTCCGTCGCGGGCGATCCGCAGTGCACCGTCTCCAAGAGCGGGCTTGCCCGCATCGCCTGCGGCCAATGACCGCTTCGTCCGGGGGAACGCAATCATGAACCGCTTCGCGCTTCTGTCGCTCTATCGCTCGCTTGTGCGCCACAAGCTGTTCGCCACGCTCAATATCGGGGGGCTGGCGGTGGGCATCGCCGTCTTCCTGGTGCTGGGCCTCTATGTCCGGTTCGAGACCAGCTATGAAAAGTGGCTGCCGGAGTATCGGAAGATCTATGTCGTCCAGACGATATGGAACATGCCCGAAAGCCCGTTCAACGGCCCCAGCAACTGGACGATGGGCGGTCTGCTCGATCAGTTGCGAGAGGATTTTCCCGGCGTGGTGGGCACGCGTATCCGAACCGGCGGAACGGTGGTCCAGGGGCGTGTCGCGACGAGTGAGGACGTCGTCCGCGTCGATCCCGACTTCTTTCGCGTGTTCGATCTCCCGCTGGTTCGCGGTTCTCGGGACGCTTTGCGCGCGCCGACCAATGTGCTGATCAGCGAGAAGATGGCGCGGAAATATTTCGGAGGGGCCGATCCCGTCGGACGGTCCATCACGATCGCCATGGATGATGTTGCCAGCTACCGGGTCGCGGGCGTCTTCAAGGATCTGCCCGACAATAGCGAACTCAAGATCACGATCCTTCTACCGCTGCCCCGCACGCCACCCGCCTATGCCGCGAAGTGGTGGAATCACTGGGGCAGTACGTCCCTCCAGACCTTCCTGCGGTTCGACACGCCGCAAGCGGCGAGCGCCTTTGCTGCCAAGATGCCGGCTTTCATCGATCGTCGTGCCTTGGCCGACATGGGCAAGGATGCCTCCAAATCGGTGAGCATCGGTGTCATGCCGATCGAGAAGATGCACCTCGAACCCGAGGGGCAGGCAAGCGCCAGCCGCAAGCTGACCATGGTGACCTTGGGGCTAGTCGGTATCCTGACGCTGATCATCGCGATCGTGAACTATGTGAACCTGGCCACCGCCCGATCGAGTCTGCGGGCGCGTGAAGTCGCGATGCGCAAGGTGCTGGGTGCCAGCCGCTCCGCCCTGATCGTACAATTCCTGGGCGAAGCGATCCTGACCGTCGCGATCGCGGCGCTGGCCGGCTTGATCCTGGCCGAGATCGCTTTGCCGCTGGTCAATTCGGCTGGAGGATTGCGTCTTGCCATCCCCTATCTCGTCGTCGTCCCAGCCCTGGCCGTGCTGGCCCTGATCGTGGGATGCCTGGCGGGCGTCTATCCGGCGGTCCTGCTGTCCCGCTTCCCGGCGGCCAGCGTGCTGGCGTCGGCCCGCGCGCCCGGCGGTGGTCGTGCGGGCACTCGCGTGCGCGAGGCGCTGGTCGTCTTTCAATTCGGCCTTGCCATCGCCTTCATGATCGGAACGCTGATATTGGTCGTACAGACCCGCCATGTCCGGTCGACGGACCTCGGCTTCCGTCGAGACGGGTTGCTCGTCGTGCAATCCATCGGCGACTCCATGGTGGATGCGCCCCGGCGGCGGGCCGTGCTGGAGGCCATTCGACGGCTGCCGGGCGTGACCAGTGCCACCTTGGGCGATAGCGCGGTCGGTGGCAGTGGGCAGAACAATGCCGACAACGTACCGCTGCCCGGCGTCCCCGGAGATGGTCCGTCATTGCGCCGGATCGGAACCGGACCGGACTTCTTCAAGACATATGGAACGCGGCTGATCGCAGGACGCTTCTTTGACGACCAGCATCGCGGCGACGATGTGTTGCAGTCGGCGAAGGGCCAGCCCTACAATATCATCATCAACCGCCGCGCCCTTTCGACCCTGCGCTTCACCACGCCGGAGGACGCGGTCGGTAAGACGGTAGGCGGGGACAGGCCGCGCACGATCATCGGCGTGGTGGACGATATGCGCTTCTTTTCGCCGCGTGCGCCCAATGATGCGACCTACTACACCTATTATGGCAAGCCCGAGGACAATCTCGGCGGCTCGGCGGCGACGATCCGCTTCCAGGGCGATCCACGGGCGATGACGGCGGCGGTGCGCCATCTGTGGCAGCAGATGGTCCCGAACGTGCCCTTCGACGCCGCCACGGCGGAGAAGAAGCTGGAGGAGTTCTACGAAGCCGACGATCGGGCAACGCGCCTGTTCGGCATCGGGGCGGGGCTCGCGGTCCTGATCGGCTGCGTCGGGCTCTGGGGTCTGGCCTCGTTCAACACGCAGCGGCGGGTGAAGGAGATCGGCATCCGCAAGACGCTGGGCGCGTCCGCGACGGACATCGTCAAGCTGCTGGTCGGACAGTTCCTGCGGCCCGTGCTGATCGCCAATCTGGTCGCCTGGCCGCTCGCCTTCGTGGCGATGCGGACGTGGCTGGCGGGGTTCGAGGATCGCATTACCCTGTCGCCCTTCTACTTCGCGGCGGCCACGGCGGTGGCGCTGACCGTCGCAGTGCTGACCGTGCTGGGCCAGTCGCTCAAGGCCAGTCGTGCCGCTCCCGCCTGGGCGTTGCGTCATGATTAAGCGGGGTAGATGGTTGCTGATCGGGGTGGCGTTGATCGCGGTCACCCCGGCCTCAGCGGAGACGTTGCGCGACGCGATCGCGGCGGCGTGGGACGGCAATCCCGAACTCGCCGCCGCCCGTGCCCGGCAGGATGCGCTGGCCGAAACCCCCAGCCAGGCGCGGGCGGCGGGTCGGCTGACCGCAGAGGCGACTGGCAATGCGGGCTATGATCGGCTCGGCTACGATCAGACGGGCGTGCGCACCGGCGCGAGCAGCGCGCTGGGCGGCCTATCGGCGACGCTGCCGATCTGGACCGGCGGGCGCGTTTCCTCGGCGGTGCGGGCGGCGAACGGCGATGTCGCGGCGGGCGGGGAGGCCCTGCGCGATGCCGAGGCCGATGTGCTGGAGCGCGTCGTCGCGGCCTATGCCGATCTGCTCTACACCCAGCAGGCGGTCGAGGTGGCGCGGGTCGGGATCGAGCGGCTCGACAGCCAGGTGGCCGAGGCCCGCTCGCGTTACGGCCTGGGTCAGGCGACCAAGACCGACGTCGCCCAGCTGGAGGCACAGCGGGCGAGCGTCGTGTCGAACCTGGTCGATGCGGAGGGTGAAGCCGCGACGGCGGCGGCGGCCTATCGGGCGGTGGTCGGTCGGGATGCGGGGACGCTGGAGGCCAGCATCGCGCCGCCCTCCGCCCTGCCACGCAGCCTGGCCGATGCGCGGGAGGCGGCGGAAACCAGCAATCCGGTTCTGCTGGCGCAGCAACGCCGTGTCGATGCGGCGACCGCGCGGATCGATCAGGCGCGGGCGGAACGCGCCCCCGCGCTCGATCTGGCGGGCAGCTATGGACGCGGCGTGCAATGGGTGGGGGGCAATGCCACCGGCTTCGACAGTGCGGCCAATGCCGGGCTGTCGCTGCGGGTGCCGCTGCTGACCGGGGGGCTGGTCGCGTCGCGGGTGCGTCAGGCCGAGGCGCTGCGCCGGGCCGAGCGGTTCGATGTCGATACCGCCTCGCGCGCGGTCGTGCGCGCGGCGGATACCGCCTGGGCCTCGCTGACCGCCGCCGAGGGGCGGCTGAAGGCCAGTGCGGACGGGTTGAAGGCGGCGGACCTGGCGCTCAAGGGCGTGCGGGCGGAATATGGCTTCGGCCTGCGCTCGACCATCGACATTCTGGTCGCGGATCAGAGCTATCGCTCCGCTCAACTCGCAGTGGCGCGGGCTCAGGTCGATGTGTTGACCGCGCAGGCCGCACTTTTGCGGGCGACGGGCCGGATGGGGCGGGGGGCGTTCGACTGAGG
>NZ_JAXCMJ010000037.1:0-56972 GCF_038084995.1 Sphingomonas sp. 2378 | reverse complement strand
GTCGCCACCCGCTACGACAAACTCGCCGCCAACTTCCTGTCAGGCGTCGCCATCGCAACCGCCCTCGCCTTCTGGCTCTGATTGAGTCTCAGCCCTAGCAGTTCGGAATGCCTCAGGCGATGCTAGCGTATGGGTAAAGGGTTGCGCTGGAGTGTCGCCACAGGAGTTCGGACTAAACGCTGTAAATGGCACAATCATCGGCGTAGGTGCAAAACCTATCGCAGGGGACGTTATTAAGCCGAAGTTCCCGAGAGTATTAGAATTGCGATCACAAAAGGAGCCGCTTGATGTGGTAGCTGTGCTTTTGGAAACTGATCCGGGTCAATTTAGAATGCTGCCAACAGTGGGCTTATAAAGGGCTGGACCGCCTACGACCTGAAAATGATAGAGATATGCGAGAGGGTACATCAAAGCGGAGGGAGCGCGGTTTCCCCCTTATACCCGACCTGCCCGGTCCTACGATTATGACACGCCTGCCCGACCTGCATTATTGCGCGCGGTTCGTTCTCCCGGCGCAGCGTGTCACAGTAGCAGGATCATGACTGGATTGGCGCTGTCCAGAATAACCACCCGAGAGATTGGGACCGTTCGCCACCCACAGCAAACATCCGTCCCCTTCCGGACACTCCACCCCCACGATAAACCCCGGCCATGCGCGACACCCCGAACATCGTCATCCTCACCGGCGCGGGCATATCCGCCGAGTCCGGCATCGCCACCTTTCGCGGGCCGGGCGGGTTGTGGGAGGGGCATCGGGTTGAGGATGTCTGTACCCCCGAAGCACTGGCCGCCGATCCGGTGCTGGTCCATCGCTTCTATGACCTGCGGCGTGCCGCGCTGGCGACGGTCAGCCCCAATGCCGCGCATGACGCCCTGGCGCGGCTGGACCGGGTATGGCCGGGCGAATTGCTGATCGTCACGCAGAATGTGGACGATCTGCACGAACGGGCGGGGGCGAGGCGGTTGCTGCATATGCACGGCGCGCTGAAGCGGGCCCTGTGCACGGCCTGTGGCGAGCGGTTCGGGTGGGAAGAGGCGCTGCCGCCGGGGACGCCCTGCCCCGCCTGCGCCGCACCCGCCTTGCGTCCTGATATCGTGTTCTTCGGCGAGATGCCCTATCATATGGAGCGGATCGAGGCAGCGCTGGCGGAGGCGGACCTGTTCGTGTCGATCGGCACCTCGGGCGCGGTCTATCCGGCGGCAGGGTTCGTGCGGATGGCGAGCGCTTACGGCGCGCGGACGCTGGAACTCAATCTCGAACGCTCGGAGGGCAGCGGCTGGTTCGACGAGAGCCGGTTGGCCTCCGCCGGGCAGTTGGTGCCCGAATGGGTCGAGCAGATGCTCAGCGGCTGACCGGCACGATCACGTCGCGCGCGCGCGGAGCCAATCGCTCGACCGCCGCATCCTGCAAGCCCCTTGCCGTCACCAGCACGCCGAAGGCGCGCGGATCGGGCTTGTTGAAGAGCAAAGGCTGGCCCAGCGCATCGGCCACCCCCGCCCCCGCTTCGGACGCGATCAGCGCGGCGGCGGCGATGTCCCATTCATTGCCCCAGCGCAGCGTCGCGACCAGATCGGCCTCATCGGCGGCGACCATCGCGATGCGCAGCGCGATCGAATTGGGCTTGAACACGGCGACCAGATCGCGGTCCGCCTTGGGCAGCGCATCGACCGGCACGCGCGCCCCCGGCATCTGGCGGCAATAGCCCGCGCTCAGCACCCGTCCGTTGCGGGTCGCGCCGCCACCCGCCTGCGCCAGCCACAACTCCCCACGAGCGGGCGCGGCCAACACCCCGATCACCGGCCGCCCGTCCTCGATCAGCGCGACCGACACGGCCCAGCCTTCGCGCCCCCGGATATAGTCGCGCGTGCCGTCGATCGGATCGACCACCCAGACCCGGCGCGCGGCCAGCCGGTCGGGCTTGTCCGCCGTCTCCTCCGACAGCCATCCGGCATCGGGGATCAGCGCCTGGAGCCGGGCATGGAGCATCCGGTCGACGTCCAGATCGACCTCGCACACCGGGCTGCCCGGCACCTTCTCCCATTGACGGAAATCGGTGCGCCAACGGGCGAGCGCCATCGCAGCCGCCTCGCGGGCCGCCGCCACGACCCCCGGAATGATGTCAGGGGCTCGGATCAGATCAGCCGCTGGCAACCGTCATTCCATCGATGCGCAGCGTCGGCACATTGACGCCGTAGCGGAATTCCAGATCATTGGCTGGCGTCATGGCGAGGAACATCTCTTTCAGATTACCTGCCACGGTGAACTCCGCAACCGGTTCCGCGATCCGCCCCTCCACGATGCGGAAGCCCGCCGCGCCCCGGCTGTAATCGCCGGTGACGGGGTTCACGCCACTGCCGATCAACTCGGTGACATAGACGCCGTCGGCGATATCGGCGATCAGCGTATCGACCGGCACGCGCCCCGCCGCCATGAACAGGTTGCTGGTCGACACCCCCGGCGCCCCCGCGCCCCCCCGCGCGGCATGACCGGTCGGCTCCAGCCCCAATTGCCGGGCGGAGGCGGAATCGAGCAGCCAGGTCTCCAGCACGCCGTCCTCGACGATCGCGGTCGGCGACACCGCCAGCCCCTCGCCATCGAAGGGGCGCGAGCGAAGCCCGTGCGGGCGGTGCGGATCGTCCTCGATCCGGATGCCCTCGGCCATGACCCGCTCGCCCAGCCGGTCGAGCAGGAAGCTGGTCCGCCGGGTGATCGCCGCGCCCGCAATCGCGGAAACGAGGTGGCCGACCAGCGACGAGCCGACGCGCGGGTCGAAAACGACCGGCATCG
The DNA here is from genome assembly GCF_038084995.1 of Sphingomonas sp. 2378. Lineage (NCBI taxonomy): Bacteria > Pseudomonadati > Pseudomonadota > Alphaproteobacteria > Sphingomonadales > Sphingomonadaceae > Sphingomonas > Sphingomonas sp. 2378. The sequence continues at coordinate 54,184 of NZ_JAXCMJ010000037.1, read as the reverse complement.
TACCGCTCGCCAGCTTGGCCGGGTTCAGCCGCGCCACGGTCCGCTCGCCCGCGCGGGTGCCGATCGCCTCGGGGCTTTCGAGCAGGCGACGAAGGCGGGCGCCGTGATGGGCATAGTCGCGCTGCATCCCCGCGCCCTCGCCCGCCACCACGCTGACCGACAGGCCATAGCCGGTCGCGCCATAGCCCGCCGCAAAGCCATGGCTGGTCGCCAGCGCCGAGACGGCGCGCGAGGCGGAGGCCCCGGCTCCTTCCGAATTGGTCACACCGGCCACCGCGCGCGCAGCCTCCTCGGTGACCAGTGCGGCGGCGCGGAGCTGCTCGGGTGCGACCTCTCCTCCGTCATCCAGGTCGAGCATCGGCGGTGCGCCCTTGAGCAACCGTTCCTCCGGCGCCAGGCCCGCCCAGCGATCCTCGGGCGCCTCGCGCGCCATGGCGACGGCGCGCTCGGCCGCGAGGGTGATCGCATCGCCCGACAGGTCGGAGGTGGAGACGCTGGCCGAGCGCCGCCCGACGAACACCCGCAGGCCCAGTTCCTCGCTCTCCGACCGCCCGACGTCCTCCAGCGCGCCGAGGCGCACCGACACCTCCAGCGCGGCGTCGGCGGCGAAGATGGCGTCGGCGGCGTCGGCTCCGGCGGCACGGGCGCGGGCGACGATATCGGCGGCCCGGTCGCGGGCCTGTTCGGGGGTCAACATGGGTAGGGACTTAAGGGCGCGGGGGGCGGGATGCCAGTGCGCGCTTGCCACGACCGCGACAATGATGGGGAACATGGCCGGTCAGTGGGGGGAAGGAAAACGCAATTCCTGCGCATGGCCGTTCTGATCGGCCTGGCCCTTGTCGCTACGTCTTTCACCCCCTCCGCGTCCTGCGCCGAGAGATGGATGATGCCGACGACCCGGGCCTTTACGTCCCGCAAGGGCCATGCGCGCGTCACGGTCACCCATGGTTCAGCGTTATGGCGCGTGAACGGATGGGGCGCCGCCGCGTTGATCGCCCATGTCCCATTCCGTTACGCCACGCCGTCCCAGCCATCAGTCCGCCACTCTTCGCGCCGCGATCGGGCGCAGGGTCGTGCTGCGGGCCAAGGTGCGGGTGACGTCGGGCGGACTGCTCGCCATCGGCGGGCTGGTGTCGTCGATCCTGTTGTCGACGGCGGTGCTGGTCGGGGTGGCGACCCACCACCGCACGACGCCGCACAGCGATTAGCGTCCGGGGCTTCTAGACGGGCGCGGCGTCCGCCCCGGCGCCGTAATGATGCCAGGTGAAGATCGCCAGCGCGCTGCGGTGCGGGCGGAACGCCTCCGCCAGCGCACGGACCTGCTTTTCGGAAGGGCGCGCGTCATGGCCCAGGATGCGCCCCATCTCGATCTGCACCGCCAGGTCACCGGCGGGCCAGATGTCGGTCCGCCCTTCCGCGAAGAGCAGATAGACCTCCGCCGACCAGCGGCCGATGCCCTTGACCGCGACCAGTTGCGCGATCGCTTCCTCGTCGTCCTGTGGAAGCTCGGCGAGGTTCAGGCGACCGCTGGTCACCTCTTCGGCCAGGCTACGCAGATACCCGGCCTTTTGCCGCGAGATGCCGGCACCACGCAGTTCCTCGTCGGTGACGCCGTGCATCCTCGTCGGATCGGTCGCATCGCCGAGCAATTCGTTCAGTCGCCGCCAATGCGCATTGGCCGAGGCGACCGACACCTGCTGACCCAAGATCGTGCGAACCAGTGTGGCATAGCCGCGTTCGCGGATGCGCGGTTCGGGATAGCCGATGCGCGCGAGCGCCGCCGCGATGGCGGGCTCGGACGCGGCAAGCGCGTCCATGCTTTGGCGAATCTGTTCGGCGCTCAGCCCCATGAAGCTTGATCCGTGCGTTGAGGATCGGCAGAGCCGCTACCGACAAGGAGAATGGACATGCCCAAGCTTATCGTCGTGACCCGCGACGGGGAAGAACGCGAAATCGACGGCGAGGCCGGTCTGTCGGTGATGGAAGTCATCCGCGACGCCGGAGTGGACGAGTTGCTGGCGCTGTGCGGCGGATGCTGCTCCTGCGCGACCTGCCATGTGCATGTCGATCCCGAATTCGCGGGCACCCTGCCAGCGATCGGGCCGGACGAAGACGACCTGCTCGATTCGACCAGCGAGCGGGACGCGACCTCGCGCCTGTCGTGCCAATTGCCCTTCGGTGCGGCACAGGACGGGATGCGCGTGCGGATCGCGGCGGAGGACTGATCGGGCATTTCGCGAGAACGCGGGGGGCGGGGCGATGGCCCCGCCTCTTTTTTTTGCGCCGGGGCGCGGAGGGAACAGCGTGACTTCGGCTCGCCGCCTTCTCAGAGTTTTTGTTCGCGCGGAGACGCGGAGGCGCGGAGATGTCCGGCATAGGGCCAGCGAAGGCCGCCCTCGCGACCGGGAGACTTTGCGGCGGCCGGCAGGGCTGGAGAGGCCTTGCGGCCGGATTCACAATCTCCGCGCCTCCGCGTCTCCGCGCGAACCACATGCCCATGGCCTTCGACTGCGCTCAGGCTGAACGGAGGCTGGGAGCGGATCTTCTGGAACCTACCCGCCCCGAATACCCCGCCAACACGACCGACAGCCGTTCACGCTGAGCGAAGTCGAAGCGCACGCCCGGCGCTTGCCCCAAACCCCTCTGCGCCCTCCGCGCCTCTGCGCGAACGAAAAGGCGGCAGGACCACCCCCGCCGCCCTCACAAATCACCGCGCCGCCACCGCGTACAGCGCGATCGCCGCCGCGTTGGAGACGTTCAGGCTCTCCACCTTCGGGCTGATCGGCAGCTTGGCGAGTTCGTCGCAATGCGCCTCGGTATTCTGGCGCATCCCCTCGCCCTCCGCACCGAGTACTATGCAGATGCGCTGCGTCCCCATGGCCTGCGCCAGCGTCTGATTGGCATGGCCGGTCAGGCCGATGCGCCAGAAGCCCGCTTCCGCGATCTCCTCCAGCGCGCGCGCCAGGTTCACCACGCGAATCCACGGCACCGTCTCCAGCGCGCCGCTGGCCGAGCGGGCGACCGTGCCCGATTCGGGCGGCGCGTGCCGGTCCTGGGTCACGATGCCCAACGCGTCGAACGCCGCCGCCGAACGCAGGATCGCACCGACATTGTGCGGGTCGGTCACCTGGTCGAGCACCACCAGCGGCCGCTGGTCATCCTGCCCCTCGTGCAGCAGGTCGCCCAGCCACATATCCTCCAGCGGATCGACTTCGGCCACCAATCCCTGATGCGGCGCATCGGCGGGGACCAGACGGCCCAGATCGGCGGCATCGGCATAGGTGATCGGCACCACCGGCGGCAGGTCGAGCGCGGCCAGCGCCTCGCGCGTGCCCCAGATCTTGCGCACCGTGCGGTTGGGGTTGGCGAGCGCCGCCGTCACCGCATGCCGTCCCCAAAAGCGTGGGCGGTTGGAAGAAGCCTGGCTGGGGCGATGTCCTCGGCGTGCCATCAGTCGTCATTGTCCGTATAGTCGAAGGGCTTGGTCGTCGCCGGTTGGGTCGGAACCGGCGGACGTGGCAATGCCTTGTCCGCATTCGCCGCCGCGAGCAAGACCCCCGCGAGCACGACCGAGGCCTGGCGCATGTCGTCGCCCTTCAAATGGTCGAAGGTATCGGCCGAACTGTGATGGATGCGGCTGCCATAATCCAGCGGGTCCTGGATGAACTGGAACCCCTGTACCCCCACGGCCTGCATGAAGACATGGTCGGTGCCGCCGGTGGTCCGCTGCACGACATTGCCCGCCCCCATCGCGGCATAGGGCGACAGCCATTCCTTGAGCATCGGCACCGCCGCCGGGTTGTTCTCGGCATAGATTCCGCGCAGCTTGCCCGAGCCATTGTCGATGTTGAAGTACGCGGCAAGGTCGCCGTAACCGGGCTTGGGGCTAATCGGCCAGCGATTGGTCCAGCCATAATAGCGCTTCAGGCCCGACTGCGGCGCATCGCCCGGCCGCCCGCGCGTCGCCAGATGCTGCTCGACATAGGCCATGGAGCCGAGAATGCCCTGCTCCTCACCCGACCAGAGCGCGAAGCGGATGGTGCGTTTCGGCCGCTGGCCGGTGGCGGCGAGGATACGCGCGGCTTCCATCACCATCGCGCTGCCCGCCGCATTGTCCGCCGCGCCGTCGCCCGCGACCCAGCTATCGAGATGCGCGCCCGCCATCACATAGCCGGCCTTGGGGTCCGTACCGGGAATCTCGGCGATGATGTTGTAGGCATTCTCGTCGCTGTCATCGTAGCGGACGTCGCTGAGCACCTCGATGGTCGGCGCGGGGCCAGCCTTGGCCAACCGGGCGAGGCGTCGATAATCCTCGGCGGCCAGTTCGATGCCCGGCACGGCGGGCGTCTCGCCGCGCCCGAACAGATAGCCTTCACCGTGCAGCAGCTTGCCGTCGCGATAGCTCTGGGTGACATAGGCGACCGCGCCCTCGGCCTTCAGGAACGCGTCCAGCTTCTGCGAGAAGTCGAGCCGCTTCAACCGGCGGTCGGCGGTTTCGGGATCATGCTCGGGCTGGACGTACACGTCGAGCTTGGCGATGTCCTCGCCCGACAGGCGGCGGAAGGGCGCGGTGCCGGGTTCGTCGCCGGTGCCGGGCATCGACACCATCACGATCCTGCCGCGCAACTGCCCCCGAAACTTGTCGAAATCGCGCTCCCGCTTCATCGGCGCGACGATCACGGGGGCGGTGACCGCGCCGTTGGTGGCGGGCGTCCAGGCGATGGGAATCGCGGTCAGTTGCAGCGGGCGGGGCGAGACCATCCGCACGCTCGCCCGCTCGATCGACCAGCCGCGTCCGAAAGGAAAACCCTCCTTATGAACGTTCTTCAGCCCCCATTGGCGGAACCGCTCGGCGGTCCAGCCCTCGGCGGCGCGCATCGCGGGGCTGTTGGTCATGCGCGGGCCGATCACATCGGTCAGATGCTGCGCGGTCTGCATGACCTGACTGTGGTTCATGCCCTCGTCGATGATGCGATTGGCGGCGCTGCGGTCCTGGGCGGTGGCAGTGGCGACAGGCAGCAAGGCGATCGCCGCGACGGCGGCGAGCAAGGAAACGCGCATAGGAAACGAAACCCCGGTTGGACTGATATTGGGTCAGAGGCTATGTCCCGATCCCGCGCGATGCAAGCAACCGGATCAAGCGGGGAGGCGCGAAAACCCGCAAAACGGCGTTGACAGCCGCGTTCAGCTTCGGCATTGGGCCCGCCTCGCTCCGGTGGAGCGACACCCCGGAAGGGTGGCCGAGTGGTTAAAGGCAGCAGACTGTAAATCTGCCCGCGTGAGCGTACACTGGTTCGAATCCAGTCCCTTCCACCATCCCCGCCCATCGGCTAGGGTCGATCACGGCGCTGGATATTGAGCGGGTATAGCACAATGGTAGTGCAGCAGCCTTCCAAGCTGAATACACGGGTTCGATTCCCGTTACCCGCTCCATCACCAAAGTCCATATCCGCCTCTCCGCTACGACCGTACCGGTCCCTCGGGTCGCGGGCCCGGCCCGCAAGATGAACGACTTGTCATACACGGCTTGACGGCGGCATCCGCCAAAGCCAATCCCATGGCCGTTTGCGGGACATTCGGGGTAAGATACATGGCATCGGTGAATTTCGACATTCCCCATGAATTGGGCCATGCCGAGGCGCGCCGCCGTATCGAGCAGGGACTGCCCAAGCTGGAATCCAAGATTCCCGGCGGCGGCCAGGTGACCTCCGAATGGGCCGCCGACGACCGGCTGATGCTGACCATCATCGCCATGGGCCAAACGGTGAAGGCGGACATGAACATCGCCGACCGGGCGATCTCCGGCACCGTCGCGATCCCGATGATGCTGTCGATGATGGCCGGACCCATCGGCGAATTCGTGAAGACCAGCGCGGAGAAGATGCTGGCCAAGGCGTAGCATTCCTCCCCTTGGGGGATCGTTGCGAAAGTTCACCGTCCCATCCTCTCACGCGTCAGCCCGGCGAAGGCCGGAGTCGAGCGACGTCGCGATGGGAGCGGTTTACCAGCGCATCCCCAACTGGATCCCGGCCTTCGCCGGGATGGTCCGGCGGGTTTTGCAACGAACCCCGATACAGGGAGGCGGCAGGCCGAACGCCTGACGGAGGGGGGGCTGCCTCACAGGACATGCTTTGTCGCAAGCCCCCATCCACCATGGCTCGCATCTGTACGAGCCGCGCCGGGGAGGATAACTTCCCCCTTGCCCCGAGCCGCCCGGCACGCCACCATTTCGGGCGATGCCCACTTTACCTGCCGTCACCACCATCGCCCAGACCATCCAGCTCTCGCTGGCGCCTGTCTTCATGCTCGCCGCGATCGGGCAGTTGCTGAACGTGCTGGCGGGACGGCTGGCGCGGGTGATCGACCGGGCGCGCGGGCTGGAGATGATGATCCACAAGGTCGATGACGGCCCCGAGCGGTTGCGTCACAAATGGGAGTTGCGGCTGCTCGACAGGCGCATGTCGATCATCAACGCCGCCTTGTTCCTGGCGGTGTCGAGCGCGGTCATGGCCTGTGTCGTCATCGCCGTGCTGTTCATCGCCAATCTCGGCAAATTCCATATCGGCACCTGGATCGCGCTGGCCTTCATCATCGCGGTCTGCCTGCTCATCCTGTGCCTGATCGCCTTCATGATCGAGGTGCGCATCTCGCTCCGCGCGATTCATGTCCGCAAGGAAATCCTGGATTGACCGGACGCGATGCCGAACGGCGCGCCCTGCAACTGATCGTCGCCATCGCCTGTCTGGTGCCCCTGACCATCGGGGGGATCAGCGTGGCGAAGGGGCCGGGCTGGCTGGGCCATCCACCGGTCGTGCCGAGCGATCTGGACAGCCAGTTCCGCTATGTCTCCGGCATCTTCCTGGGACTGGGGCTGGCGTTCGTCACCTGCATCCCCGCGATCGAGCGCAGGGGCGCGCGGTTCCGGTTGCTCGGCCTACTGGTCGTCGCGGGTGGTCTGGCACGCGCCCTGTCCTGGGCGGCGGTCGGCGCGCCTTCGACGGGGCATCGGCTGGGGCTGGCGATGGAACTGGGCGTCGTTCCGCTTCTTATGCTGTGGCAGGCCCGTGTCGCGCGTGGCCGTCGCTGATCCCAGGAGCATTTCCATGCGCTTTGCCGAGCCTATCCTCCCCGCTCCCGGCGGGACGGCATGAGGATCGTCCGCCGGATCGCCAAGGGACTGGCGCTGATCCTCATCCTGATCGGCCTGGCCGCGACGATCGTGCCGCATTATCTCGACCGGATCTATTATGAAGGGCCGGAGAGCGGCCATTATGACGGCGCGCGCTTCTTCAACCCCGATGGCGATGCGGACACGTTGCGGATGCCGACGCGGGGCGGACGGGGCGGGTTTCTCTGGCGGCAACTGACCGGCGATGACGGACGACCCGCCTGGCCGGAGACCGTGGCGGTCCGCGCCTCCAGGCCCGAACCCCGTGTCGAGGGACAGCGCATGGTCGCGACCTGGATCGGCCATGCGACCGTGCTGGTCCAGACCCAGGGCCTCAACATCCTGACCGACCCCATCTATGCCGAGCGTGCCGGGCCCTTCGGCTTTGGCCCGAAGCGTGTGGCGAAGCCGGGCGTGGCATTCGACGACCTGCCGAAAATCGATCTCGTCGTCATCAGCCACAATCATTACGACCATCTGGATCAGGCGGCTCTTAAAAGGCTGTGGCAACGCGACCGGCCGCTGGTGGTCACCAGCCTCGGCAATGACAGCGTCATCGGACAGGTCGGCGTACCCGCCACCGCGCTCGACTGGGGGCGGGAAAGGGTCATCAAGCCGGGTGTCTCGGTGGTGGTGACGCGCAACCATCATTGGGGCAGCCGCTGGTTCGCCGACCGCAACCGCGCGCTCTGGTCGAGTTTCGTCGTCAAGCTGCCGGGCGGGAACATCTTCTTTGCCGGCGATACCGGCATGGGCGACGGACGCTGGCCCGAGGAAGCGGCACGGCTGGGCCCGGTGCGCCTGGCCCTGCTCCCCATCGGCGCGTTCCGCTTCGTGCCCGGCCAGATGGCGGCGGGGAGCCATATCGGACCACCCCAAGCGGTGCAGATTTTCGAGCGACTGGGCGCTTCGACGGCGATCCCGATCCATTGGGGAACGTTCCGCCTGTCCTACGAGGGCTATGACACGCCGCCGAAACTGCTCGATGCGGCGATGCGCTGTTCCGGCGAGCGGGGGCACTTTGCGGCGGTCCGGTTGGGCGAGCCGGTGGAGGTCGGGCCTTTCCGGGCCGGGAGCACGGCGGGGCGGACGAGCGATGCGGCGATGCAAGCGTGTCTCCACACGGCGCAAGTTCGGGCGTTGCGATAGGCGGCCGGTTTCCCTTGGCCTTCGACTTCGCTCAGGCTGAACGGGATTTTGTGTCCAGCCCCGATCCCAACCTCCGTTCAGGCTGAGCGAAGTCGAAGCCCACGCCTCAACACCGGAACCACTGGAACAAAAGCGCAACCGGGACCATATTCCCCTTATGGCGATCCAGATCCGCACCACCCTCGACGAACCCGAAACCGGGGTCAGTTTCATTCCCCACCGCCCGTCGCGCCCCGAAAAGGCCGAAGGGGGCAAGCGGTTCGAGTTGGTCACCGAATATACCCCCAGCGGCGACCAGCCCGCCGCGATTCGGGAACTGACCGCGGCGGCGCGCGCGGGCGACAAGGATCAGGTGCTGCTGGGCGTCACCGGCTCGGGCAAGACCTTCACCATGGCCAAGGTGATCGAGGAGTTGCAGCGCCCCGCCCTGATCCTCGCACCCAACAAGATCCTGGCGGCGCAGTTGTACGGGGAGTTCAAGAACTTCTTCCCCAACAACGCGGTCGAATATTTCGTCAGCTATTACGACTATTACCAGCCCGAGGCCTATGTGCCCCGGTCGGACACGTATATCGAGAAGGAAAGCTCGATCAACGAGTCGATCGACCGGATGCGCCACTCGGCCACCCGTGCGCTGCTGGAGCGCGACGACGTCATCATCGTGGCGTCGGTATCCTGCCTTTACGGTATCGGCTCGGTCGAAACCTATTCAGCGATGATCTTCGATTTGAAGAAGGGGCAGAGCGTCGACCAGCGCGAGATCATCCGCAAGCTCGTTGCCCTGCAATATAAGCGCAATGACGCCGCCTTCATGCGTGGCAATTTCCGGGTGAAGGGTGACAATCTGGAAATCTTCCCCTCGCACTATGAGGACTCGGCCTGGCGCGTGTCCTTCTTCGGCGACGAAATCGAGGAAATCGTCGAGTTCGATCCGCTGACCGGCAAGAAGTCGGCCAGCCTCAATTCGGTGCGAATCTACGCCAACAGCCACTATGTGACCCCCGGCCCGACGATGAAGCAGGCGGTCGAGGCGATCAAATTCGAACTGACCGAGCGGCTCAAGGAACTGGAGATCGAGGGCAAGCTGCTCGAGCGCCAGCGGCTCGAACAGCGGACCAATTTCGACCTTGAGATGATCGCCGCCACCGGCAGTTGCAACGGCATCGAGAATTACAGCCGCTTCCTGACCGGCCGCCTGCCCGGCGAGCCGCCGCCCACGCTGTTCGAATATCTCCCCGAAAACGCGGTGCTGTTCGTCGACGAAAGCCATGTCACTATCGGCCAGATCAACGGCATGTCGCGCGGCGACCATCGGCGCAAGATCACGCTGGCCGAATATGGCTTCCGCCTGCCCTCCGCGATCGACAACCGTCCGCTGCGCTTCAACGAATGGGACGCGATGCGCCCGCAGACGGTCAGCGTCTCGGCCACCCCCGGCCATTGGGAGATGGAGCAGACCGGCGGCGTCTTCGTCGAACAGGTCATCCGCCCCACCGGCCTGATCGACCCCCCGGTCGAGATCAAGCCAGTCGAGGAGCAGGTGCAGGATCTTATCATCGAGGCGCGCAAGACGACCGAACTCGGTTACCGCACCCTCGTCACCACGCTGACCAAGCGGATGGCGGAAGACCTGACCGAATATATGCACGAGGCGGGGATCAAGGTCCGCTACATGCACTCCGATGTCGAGACGCTGGAGCGTATCGAGTTGATCCGCGATCTGCGGCTGGGCGTCTATGACGTGCTGATCGGCATCAACCTGCTGCGCGAGGGGCTGGACATTCCCGAATGCGGGCTGGTCGCGATCCTCGACGCGGACAAGGAAGGGTTCCTGCGTTCGGAGACTTCGCTGATCCAGACGATCGGGCGCGCGGCGCGCAACGTCGATGGCCGGGTGATCCTCTATGCCGACCGGATCACCGGATCGATGGAACGCGCCATGTCCGAGACGTCACGGCGTCGCGAGAAGCAGATGGCGTATAATACCCAGCACGGCATCACGCCGCAGACGATCCGCCGCCAGATCGGCGACATCATCGCGCATGTGGCCAGCGGCGACCAGGTGACGGTGCCGATCGACGAGGACCGTCCGCACATGGTCGGCCACAATCTGCGCGCCTATATCGAGGAACTCGAAAAGAAGATGCGCAAGGCCGCCGCCGACCTCGAATTCGAGGAAGCGGGTCGGCTGCGCGACGAGATCCGCCAGTTGGAGAATGAGGAACTCGGCCTGCCCGTCCACGAACAGAAGGCACCGATCATGGGCCGGTCGAACGAGGGCAAGCCGGGGACGCGCAAGACGCGGTTCGGCAAGAGCAAGAAGTTCGCCAGTGGGCGGAAGGCGAATTGATTTTCGGGGGTGGGGGTTGCTTGGCGTTTGCCCTCCCCCATCCCCTCCCGCCTGCGGGAGGGGCGTGCTCGTGGCAAGGGCGGGAATCTCTCAGACGTAGCGCTTTGAAGATCGCCCGGTAACGCTCCCCTCCCGCAGGCGGGAGGGGATGGGGGAGGGCCCTCGCCGCAATGACCGCGACCGGTAAACCCTTACCCCAAATCCAAATTCTCCGTCCCCACGCCATAATAGCCCGCCACCCGGTCGGCATAAGCCTGATCGAAGATGGGCGCATTATTGGCCCAACTCGGCCCGCCCTCCAGCAAGCGGCGGTCGACGGTAATCACATACTGATCCCCCACCGGATCGAACTGCAACAGGCTGAAGGGCACCGGATAGAAGCTCTTGCCCATGCCCAGAAAGCCGCCCAGCGCCAGCACGGCATGCGTCGCACGGCCCGAACGCTTATGGACCATGAAGGAATAGACGCTGCCGATCGTATCGCCGTCGCGACTTTCCAGCTTCAACGTACCCGAGACATTGGATTGGACCAGGATCAGGGTCGGCGTGTCGTGATCGGCCATTCTTAACCTCCGTTTATCGCCCTCAAAACCCGCCAGAGCGAGGCACGGTTCCGATGCCCGCCGCATCGGCACGGTCCGCCGCAGCACAGGGTTGAGCCCGAACGCCCCCTCGCCCATAGGCTGGACACGATGCGTCGCCTGTCCCTTGCCCCCCTTGCCCCGACGATGGTCGCGGCTGCCGCCCTGTCGGGCTGTATCCCCGCCACCCCGCGCCCCGAGGCGCCGCCGCCGGTGCGTCATACGCCGCAGCCCCTGCCGCCGACGCCGCGTCCGGTATCGGGGGCCGACTGGCGCGACTGGCCGCTGACGCCGGGCGACTGGCGGTATCAGCGGACCGCGCAAGGATCGGGCGCCGCGTTCGGCACGGCGGGCGTCACCCGCCTGTCGCTGACCTGCGATCCCCGCACCCGGCAGGTCCGGCTGAGCCGCCCCGCCTCGGTCGCGGGAAGCGTCACCATCCGCACCTCCAGCACGACCAAGGTCCTCGCCGCCCAGGCGGTCGCGACAGGCGCGGAGATGGTGCTGACGGCCAACGACCCGTTGCTGGATGCCATGGCGTTCAGCCGGGGCCGGTTCACGATGGAGCAGCAGGGCCAGGTCCCGCTGGTCATCCCCGCCTATGCCGAGATCGGGCGGGTGATCGAGGATTGCCGGGGCTGAGGAGCCGATGTTCGGCGGCGCAAGATGGTCGGCCAAACATCGTCGCATTTCAAGTCTTGTTTATCCGCCTCCGACTACGCACATTGCGCATGCGTTCTTCAAAGGGGCGCGTTGGCTATCCACTAGCGAAAGGAGGTGATCCGATGTCTCATGGTTCAGCAATGGGGTCGGTTCAGTTCGTTCGGGGGACCGGCTTCTGACATCGATGGGCGTGATTCGGGGGGTATCCTCCCCCAATCAACGGTCGCGTCCGATGTCATGAGGCCCGCATGGTCTCCCGGGCTGGAGCTCTCCGGCCGCTGACCATGTTTAGGGGTTGCCGGGGCCGTCGCGATGACGTCCCGGCAGCCTCTTTTCATTTGGGGGGAAGCGCTGATCCTTCGGATTTGTCGAGGCCTCACTCTGCCGTATAACTGGACCCCGGCTTTCGTCGGTGGCCGAAAGGGCCAAGGCCCGATCGACGTTCAAGCAGCGCCCTTATCCTCCCCTGTAAGGATTTCTCTGCGAAACGCTCCAGTACCATCCCGGCGAAGGCCGGGACCCAGTTGCCGTACGATGGTAAATGACTCCAATCGCTTCCCAACTGGACCCCGGCCTCCGCCGGGGTGGTACATGATGTTGGGCGACGTCCCGACTTTCGCGGAGGTTTCCTGTAAGGGGAGGAATGGTCGATCCATTCAAGTGGTTTGACAGAGCCCCAGACAAACGCCCCGACAGGCTTTGCGACCTACTCCGCCTTTTCCTCGCGATATTTCATTTCCAAGAACCGCCCACGCGTCGAGAGACTGTCGAGATCGGCCTGGGCCAGTCGCTGGGTCATGTCGCCGATTTCCTGTTCGATCAACTTGAGGCCATCGACCAGCTGCGCGTCCGGGGTGCGCCCATTACGCTCGACCCGGCGGAGCGGTTCGGGCACCCGTTCGTAATCGCGCAGGAACGCCGGCAGTTGCTCGCCGATCAGGCGGCGGACCTCCATCGCCTCGGCGGTGTCGTTGTCGACGGCGGCGAGTTGCGGGGTCAGCGTGTCGAGCCGCTGGCCGATCCGGTCGACCAGCGTGACGGCGGGCGCTGGCAGCAGGGGCCTCTGCGCCTCCAGCCAGCGCTCGGTCTGGGCGGGCAAAGCCTTGATATCGACCTGCGCCAGCTTGGCGGGGGTCGGCGCGCGCGCGGCGGGGGCCATTGCGATGGCCAGCGTTACCGCCAGCATCAGCATCATCGCCGCCAGCGCCCCGAAAATGCCGATCCCCCCGGGCAGGATCAGCCCCGTCACCATCGCCGCGATCAGGATGATCGCATTGGCGACCGCGATCAGGATCAGCCGCTGGAGCGCCGAACGGGCACGGCGACGCACCCGCTTGACGGTCTGCTCCGCCTGGCCCCGATAATCCTGCGAGATGCGCGCCATCACTTCGCGCGCACGCTCGATCTGGGCATCGACCTCGTTCGAGCGGGGAGTCGTCACGATGTTACAGCGCCTCCAGCTTGAACGATGATGCGCCGCTGGTCAGTTGCGGGTTCTGCGCCCCCTCGGCGCGGGCGATATAGCCCTTAGACTTCTCGACCTCCTGGCCCAGCGTGTTGACCGTGGTCTTCATCGAATCGAGCGCCTTCAGCTTGAAGCTGTCGATCGCGTCCATCGTGTCATAGATGTTCTGGAAAGCGCGTTGCAGCGTCTCCAGCGGGATGGTCGAGGCCGCCGCCTGCTCATGGATCTGCGCGGTCTGGCTGCGGAGCAGCTTGCCGGTCGAATCGATGATGTTGGCGGTGGTCGAGTTGAGCGCGGTGATCTGGTCGAGCACCAGCTTCTGGTTGGCCAGCGCCTGCGCCACGGTGACGGCGGTGCGCAGGGCCGAAACGGTGGTGGTCGAGGCGCGGTCGACGCCCTTCACCAGTTCGACATTGTTCTTCTTGACCAGGTCGAGCGCCAGATAGCCCTGCACCGTCACCGCCATCTGGGTCAGCAGATCCTGGGTCCGCTGGCGGGTGTAGAAGAGCGCGGTCTCGCGAATCGCCTTGGCCTTGGCGGGATCGGTGTGATCCAGTTCGTTGGCGGTATCTTCCAGCTTGGCGTCCATCGTCCTGGACAGATGGATCATCTGCTCCAGCCGCCCCATGGCGGACCAGAGGTTCGCGCGCTCGGTATCGATCGCGGCATTGTCCATCAGCAGTTCGTCGCGGCCCGAGGCGAGGCTCTTCAGGATCGCGGCGATATGCGACTGCGACGAGCGATAGCCGTCGAAATAGTCGCGCATCTTGTTGCCGAAGGGGATGATGCCCAGCAGCTTGCGCGGCGCGGAGAGATTGCCCCGCTTGCCGGGATCGAGGCTTTCGACCACGCGGCGCAACTCGGTCAGGTCCTTGCCGACGCCGGTCTCGCCGTCCATCGCCTTGACCGGGCGATCGAGGAAGCGATTGGACTGGCCCGCCGCCTCGCGGATTTCCTTCTGCCCCATGGCGGTGATCGCATCGACGCGGCGGCCGAATTCGGGGCTGTTGACGTCCTGCGCGATCAGTTCGGCGACGAAGCCGTCGACCTTCTGCTCCAACTGGGTCCGGGTCTTGTCGTCCACGGGCACCAGCCCGGCGGCCTGGGAGGGCGCGACCGTGGGCACGGGATCGGGCGGCGTCAGCGTCAGCCCCTTTTCCTGCGTCACGGTATCGGCGGTCGTGGCCATTCCAAAGTCTCCAAAAGCGCGTGTCTAGTGTGGAGGGGATGAGCGCGGTGTTCAAGTGTATTATAGGGATAATACTATGAGCCACTTGCCTACTCCCCGCCCTCCGTTGAGGCTGAGCGGGCGCTGAGATCGTGGCTGAACGGGCGTTGGGATCGCGGCTGAACAGCGGGCGGGAGAGCCAAGGGTTAGCCTATGCGTCGAACAACCCATCCTGCGACCCCACCGGCGGGTTCAGCCCCAGATGCTTCCACCCCCCGGCATTCAGGATACGCCCGCGCGCCGTCCGCGCCAGCAGGCCAAGCTGGATCAGGAACGGCTCGATCACCTCCTCGATCGTGTCGCGCGGCTCGGACAGCCCGGCGGCGAGCGTCTCCACCCCCACCGGCCCGCCGCGATAGACATCCGCGATCATTGTCAGATAGCGCCGGTCCATCGCGTCCAGCCCCAGCGCATCGACCTCCAGCCGGTTGAGCGCCTGGTCCGCCGCCGCCGCATGGACGATCTCATGCCCCGCCACGCTGGCGAAGTCGCGGACACGGCGCAGCAACCGCCCCGCGATACGCGGCGTGCCCCGCGAGCGCCGCGCCACCTCGATCGCGCCATCCTCGGAAATGGGCAGGTCGAGCAACCGCGCGGCGCGGGTGACGACGCGGGTCAGTTCCTCGACCGTGTAGAATTGCAGCCGCACCGGGATGCCGAAGCGATCGCGAAGCGGCGTGGTCAGCAGCCCCTGCCGCGTCGTCGCGCCCACCAGCGTAAAGCGCGGCAGGTCGATCCGCACCGAGCGGGCGGACGGCCCCTCGCCGATCATCAGGTCGAGGACGCGGTCCTCCATCGCGGGGTACAGCACTTCCTCGACCGCCGGTTGCAGCCGGTGGATTTCGTCGATGAACAGCACATCGCCGTCTTCGAGGTTGGTCAGCAGCGCGGCGAGATCGCCAGACTTGGCGATGACCGGGCCGGAGGTCGCGCGGAAGCCCACCCCCATTTCTCGCGCGATGATCTGCGCCAGCGTCGTCTTGCCGAGGCCGGGCGGGCCGAAGAACAGCACATGGTCGAGCGCATCGCCGCGCCCGCGCGCCGCCTGGATGAAAACGCGAAGGTTGTCGCGCGCCGCCTGCTGCCCGACGAACTCGTCCAGGCTCTTGGGGCGGAGCGCGGCGTCGACATCCTCGGGACGGCGGCTGGCGGACAAGAGTCGGTCTTGGTCGGTCACGACATGGGCCCTAGCGAGAGGATGACGGGCCTGTCGAGCATGGGGATCGTGACGGTATCGGCGAACATTGCACGAACATAGCAGCGGATGGGCCACAGGGACAGCCGGTGCGGCACGGATACCAACCTGGATGGCGGACTTGGGACGAAAATTGCGTTAGATCAGACGCCATGCCGCAGGACATCTTTCTGGCGACCGCCATCCCGCCCGCCCTGGAAATCGCGCTGGCCGAACGCTTCACGCTCCATCGCGACACGCCGCCGCCGACCACCCGCGCCATTGTCGGCGGGGGCATGATGACGGTCGACGCCGCGCTGCTCGACCGCTTGCCGGAATTGCAGGTCATCGCGGTGCATGGCGTCGGCTTCGACGGCATCGACCGGGACGCGACCGCCGCACGGGGTATCCGCATCGCGATCACCCCCGACGCGCTGACCGACGATGTCGCGGATCAGGCCATCGCGCTGTGGCTGGCGGTGGACCGGCGGATCGCGGCCAACGACCGGGCGTTGCGGATGGGCAATTGGACCGTGCCGCTGGGACGTCGCGCGAGCGGACGGCGGATCGGGATTTTCGGGCTGGGCCGGATCGGTCAGGCCATCGCCCGCCGCGCCGAGCCCTTTGCCAAGAAGATCCTCTACACCGCCCGTTCGGAAAAGCCGGTGGCATGGCGGTTCGTGCCCGATCTGGCGCAACTGGCGGCGGAGAGCGACGTGCTGATCCTCGCCGCACCGGGCGGAGCGGAGACGCGCGGGGTCGTCGATGCCGAGGTGCTCGACCGGCTGGGCGCGGACGGGGTGCTGGTCAATATCGCGCGGGGCAGCCTGGTGGACGAAGACGCGCTGATCGCCGCGCTGGAGGCGCACCGGATCGCGGGAGCGGGGCTGGACGTCTTCGCCGACGAACCCGAGGTGCCCTATGCGCTGCGGCGGATGAACCATGTCGTGCTTGCCCCGCATCAGGGCAGTGCGACGCGGGAGGGGCGGGCGGAAATGGCGGAGATGGTCGTCGCCAATCTGGAGGCGCATTTCGCGGGGCGGGAGGTGCCGGGGTTGTTGGGTTAGCGCAGTCCCATGGGCTTCGCCTTCGCTCAGCCTGAACGGCTGGTGGGATAAGGCCCTCCACACCGCCGTTCAGGCTGAGTGAAGTCGTAGCCCACGCCCCAACGCCCCCTATTTCGCCGCCTTGCGCAGCGCCAGCCGAACAAGCGCATCCAACGAGGCCGCCGCCCCCAGTTCCTCTTCCGCCGCCGCCACCGCTGCGCTCGCCTCGGCAGGCCGGAAGCCCAGATTGAGCAACGCCGACACCGCATCCGCACCCGCCCCGACCGGGGCCGCCATGCCGCCGCCCGAACCCGGCGCGAGCACGATCCCGCCGACCTTGTCCTTCAACTCCATCACGATCCGCTGGGCGAGCTTCGGCCCGACGCCATTGGCGCGCGCGACCATCGCCTTGTCGCCGCTGGCGATCGCCCGCATCAGGTCGGCGGGCTCCAGCGCCGACAGGATCGCCAGCGCCACCCGCGCGCCCACGCCCTGCACGCCGGTCAGCAAACGGAACCAGTCGCGCTCGTCGGCGCTGGCGAAACCGACCAGCCGGATCGAATCCTCCGACACCAGCATCTCGGTATGCAGCATCGCCGCCTCCCCCACTGGGCCGATGGCGGACAGGGTGCGCGCCGAAGCGCCGACCAGATAGCCGACCCCGCCGACATCGATGACGGCGTGGTCGATACCGGTGGAGTCCAAACGTCCCTTGAGATGCGCGATCATGCGAGTGGGTTAGAACAAAAGGGGGGATTGGTCACGGGGGTTATCGTCGGAGGAATCGCGTGTGTCGAGGCCCTCCCCCATCCCCTCCCGCTTGCGGGAGGGGCGTGCCAAGGTTCAGACTAGGCAATCCTTCTGGAATGTTCCGAACGTCGCCCGGTAACGCACCCCTCCCGCAGGCGGGAGGGGATGGGGGAGGGTCTCGCCGCAAGCGACTCCGACAGCGCTAGACCGCCGAAGCCCGCCGCTGCATCGCCCGCGCGCTGGCCAGATGATGCGCATGGGTGATCGCCACCGCCAGCGCATCCGCCGCATCGGGGCCGGTCAGCTTCACGCCCGGCAGCAAGTGGCCGACCATCGCCTGCACCTGTTTCTTGTCCGCGCCGCCGGTGCCGACCGTCGCCTTCTTGACGATGCTGGGGTGATACTCCCCGACGACCAGCCCCGCCTGCGCCGCCGCGAGCAGGACGATGCCGCGCGCCTGGCCCAGCTTCAGCGTCGATTGCGCGTTGCTGTTGCCCAGCACCTCTTCCACCGCCGCGCCGTCGGGCTGTTGCTGGCGGATCACGTCGTAGAGCGCGGCGTGGAGGTTCGCGAGACGCCGGGGCAGCACCATCGAGGGCTCGGTCTTGATCTGGCCGTTGGCGACGTGGCGCAGCCGGTTGCCCTCCACCGCGATCACCCCCCAGCCGGTGGTGCCGAGGCCAGGGTCGAGGCCGAGGATGATGGCGGGGGGTGGAGGCATGTCGGGCTTTCGGGAGGGGAGCTATCGCAAACGTTGCCTGCCCCTCCACCACCCCCTCCCCAAGCATAGCTTGGGGAGGATTGGGGTTAGGCCAGCTTTTCCATCACTTCGTCGGGAACTTCGTAATTGCCCCAGACGGTCTGGACGTCGTCGTCATCGTCCAGCGTGTCGATCAGCTTGAACAGCGTCGCCGCCGCCGCTTCGTCGACCACGACCATGGTCTGCGGACGCCAGGCGAGTTTGGCACCTTCCGCCTCGCCCAGCACGGGCTCCAGCGCCTTGGCGACTTCGTGCAGGTCTCCTTGCGCGGTCCAGATTTCGTGGCCGTCCTCGGTGGAGGTCACGTCCTCCGCACCCGCTTCCAGCGCCGCCTCGAAAACCTTCTCGGCATCGCCCGCGCTGGCGGGATAGTTGATCAGGCCCATCCGGTCGAAGCCATGGCTGACCGAACCGGCGGTGCCAAGGTTGCCGCCATTCTTCGACACCGCGGTGCGCACGTTCGTCGCGGTGCGGTTGCGATTGTCGGTCAGCGCCTCGATGATCAGGCTGACGCCGCCGGGGCCGAAGCCTTCATAGCGGATTTCCTCGTAATTCTCCCCATCGCCGCGCGAGGCCTTGTCGATCGCGCGGGCGATATTGTCCTTGGGCATCGACGCCGCCTTGGCCGCGTTGACGGCGGCGCGCAGACGCGGATTCATGTCCGGGTCGGGCGTGCCCATCTTCGCCGCGACGGTGATTTCGCGCGAAAGCTTGGAAAATGCTGCCGAGCGCTTCTTATCCTGCGCGCCCTTGCGGTGCATGATGTTCTTGAATTTGCTGTGGCCTGCCATCGGTGCCTCTTGAGATGAACGCGCTCTCTACGACCGCGCAAGGGCCTTTGCCAACCCGTCGATCTTCGCTTCCAGCGAGTCGAGCCGTTCGGTGACGACATTGTCCAGCTTGTGATGCAGCCGGAGGATATCGATCTCGGCGCGCAAATTGGTGCGATAGTCGAGGCTGGCGGCCAGCCGGTCCTTCGCCGACTGCCGGTTCTGGCTCATCATGATGACCGGCGCCTGGATCGCGGCCAGCGTCGACAGCATCAGGTTCAGGAAGATGTACGGATAGGGATCGAAGACCAGCCCGAAATGGCCGAGCACATCCGAGTTGAGCAGCATCCAGCCCAGCAGAATGATGGAAAAGGCGATGATGAAGCCCCAGCTTCCCCCGACCGCCGCGACCCGATCGGCCAGCTTCTCGCCCCAGGTCGAGGTTTCGTCCGCGATGTCCGCGGCATCTCGCGCGCTGAGTTGGCCCGACTCGATATCGGCGATGACCTGGGCTTCTTCCTCATCCAGTTCATGGGCCGACTTGCCCAATGTGCGGCGGGCGATTTCGGCGGCGGTCGACAGGGCCATGGCCAGGGCGCTCCTTTCGGGGAATCAAATGCCTTGCCCCTTGGGGCGTTGATCGGCCAAACGCCAGAGTCATGACGGTACGCGTGGATATGGGAACCGATGAGCGTGGCTCGTCGGTGCCGATCGATCTTGAGGAACTGCTGGCGACCCGCCTGCTGGTGCAGGGCAATTCGGGCTCGGGAAAGTCGCATCTGCTGCGCCGGCTGCTCGAGAAATCGGCGGGCCAGGTACAGCAGGTGGTGATCGACCCCGAGGGCGATTTCGTCACCTTGTCGAAGGCTTACGGCCATGTCGTGATCGAAGCGGGCGACTATGCCGAACGCGAGGTCGGGCGTTTCGCCTCGCGGATTCGCGAACACCGCGCCTCGGTCGTCCTGAGTCTCGAAGGGCTGGAGATCGAGGGGCAGATGCGCTGCGCCGCGACCTTCCTCAACGCGCTGTTCGATGCCCCGCGCGAGCATTGGTATCCGGCGCTGGTGGTGGTGGACGAGGCGCAATTGTTCGCTCCCACCACCGGCGGTGAAGTGACGGAAGAGGTCCGCCGCGCGTCGCTGTCGGCCATGACCAATCTGATGTGTCGCGGGCGCAAGCGCGGGCTGGCGGGGGTGATCGCCACCCAGCGACTCGCCAAGCTGGCCAAGAATGTCGCGGCGGAAGCGTCCAACTTCCTGATGGGCCGCACCTTCCTGGACATCGACATGGCGCGCGCCGCCGACCTGCTCGGCATGGAGCGGCGCCAGGCCGACTCGATCCGCGACCTGGCGCGCGGCACCTTCCTGGCGCTCGGACCCGCCGTGTCGCGGCGGCCGATCACGGTGAAGATCGGCGCGGTCGAAACCTCGGCCCGCTCGGGCAGCCCCAAACTGACCCCCCTGCCCGACGCGCCGCCGCCGGACTTGCAGGAACTGCTCTTCGCGCCGGTCGAGGAAGCGCCGACCCTGCCGATGACCTTCGACCCGCGCCCGCGCCGGGTGCCCGCCGAGGAACTCATGGCCGATCTGGGGCGTCCGCCTCTACCGACCACCGCCGCCCCGCCCGCACCGGAAATGGACGAGAGCGAGGTCGAGGCGATTTATGAACAGGTGCTGCGCGCCATCGTCGACGACCCCGAATCGACCTTCCGCCCTGCCTCGGTCCTGTTCCAGGATTTCCAGGTGCGCTGCCGGATGGCGGGGCTGGCCCGGCCGCCGCTCGACCTGAACGGCTTCGCGCGCCGCCTGTCCTGCGCGCGGGCGGGAATTTTCGATGTCAGCGATCCCGACTGGCAGGAGGCTCTGGCGCTGGCGGGGATGCTCCCCGACGATATGCTGGGCGCGTTCCTGCTGGTCGCGCGCGCGGCGCGGGAGGGGCTGCCCTGCCCGCCGGATACCAAGATCGCGGAAACCTATGGCACCAGTTCGCTGGGCCGGGTGAAGCGGCTGATCGCCTATATCGAGAGCCGGGATTTGTTCGTGTGCCGCACCGATCTGACGGGGAAGCGGTCGATCACGATTCCGCGGCTTGGGTGGACGACCCAGGACTTCGGCGCTATGCGCCGAAGTCGAAGGCCAAGCCCCACCGCCCGCCACAAACAAAGGGCGACGGAGCCACAAGCCCCGCCGCCCTCCGCATATCCGAACCCGAAAGCGGGATCAGATCATACCCAGCGCCTTCATATACACTTCGAGGATGGCTTCCTCTTCCTGATATTCCTCGCGCTTCTTCTTGCGGATCTGCATGATCTTCTTGATCGCCTTGGGGTCATACCCACGTGCCTTGGCTTCGGCGAAGACGTCCTTGATGTCGTCCGAAATGCCCTTCTTCTCTTCTTCCAGCCGCTCCGCGCGTTCGATCAGCAGGCGCAGTTCGTCCGCCGTCACATTGCCGCTGCTGTCGAAATTCTCGTCCGCCATGTCTCTAACCCTTTGAAATCCTGTCTGCCCCCATGACCCCGCCGCCACGACCAAGGCCTCGCCCGGGGGCAAGGTCGGTCCGGCGCGGATGTCGGGATCGGCGCGGGTCTAGGCGGTTCCGGGCCTCGGCTCAAGCGGGCGTTAACGGTTCCTCTTCACGCTTTCGGCCATGCGCGCCAGTTGCTCCGGCGTCGCCTCGACCTGATGCTCCGCCTTCCACTGGTCATAGGGCATGCCGTAGATCGCTTCGCGTGCGGTCGCCTTGTCGACCCCGGCCGCCTCGCCCACCCAGTCGGACAGGCAGTTGCGGCAAAAGCCCGCCAGCCCCATCAAATCGACATTCTGCGCGTCCGTCCGGTGACGCAAATGCAGGACCAGCCGCCGAAACGCCGCCGCCGCTGCTTTGTCATCGATTGCATTCAATGCATCCACGGTATCGGCCATATTCGTCGCTCCTAGGTTGATCGTAACGCATTAGGCTTTAGGACACTGGCCGCAAAGAAGCAGGATGTGATCATGACCCAGGCCCTCCCACCGCGTTCACGCAAAGTCCGCGTCCTCGCCACGCTTGGCCCGGCCAGCAGCGATCCCGAAACGATCGCCACCCTGTTTCAGGCAGGGGCCGACGCCTTCCGAATCAATATGAGCCATGGCGACCAGCAGTCCAAGGTTCCGCTGATCCAGGCAATCAGGTCACTGGAGGAGCGATTCGGTCGCCCGACGACGATCCTGGCCGATCTTCAGGGCCCGAAGCTGCGCGTCGGCAAGTTCGCCGAGGGCAAGGTGATGCTGGAAACCGGCAGCACTTTCGTTCTCGACCGCGATCCGACGCCGGGCGATGCGACCCGCGTCGAACTGCCCCACAAGGAAATCTTCGCCGCGATCGAGCCGGGTGCGCGTCTGTTGCTCGACGACGGCAAGCTGGTGCTGCGCGTGGCGTTCCATGACGCCGACAAGATCACGACTCTGGTCGAAGTCGGTGGTGCGCTGTCCAACAACAAGGGGTTGAACGTCCCCGACGTGGTGCTGCCCATGGCCGCGCTGACCGAGAAGGATCGTTCCGACCTGGCCTTCGCGGTCGAACAGGGCGTGGACTGGATCGCGCTGTCCTTCGTGCAGCGGCCCGAGGATCTGATGGAAGCGCGCGGCCTCATCAAGGGGCGCGCCGCGCTGCTCGCCAAGATCGAGAAGCCGCAGGCGATCGACCGGCTCGAAGAGATCGTCGAGCAGTGCGACGGCGTGATGGTCGCGCGCGGCGACCTGGGCGTCGAACTGCCGCCCCAGGCGGTGCCGCCGCTCCAGAAGCGCATCGTCGAGGTGTCGCGCCGCATGGGCCGTCCGGTCGTCGTCGCGACGCAGATGCTCGAATCGATGATCCAGAGCCCCTCGCCCACCCGCGCCGAGGTGTCGGACGTGGCGACCGCCATCTATGACGGCGCGGACGCGATCATGCTGTCGGCCGAATCGGCGGCGGGTGCGTGGCCGGTCGAGTCGGTCGCGATGATGAACGCGATCGGCGTGTCGGTGGAAAACGACCCCGGCCATGGCGAGCGCATTCACTTCACCGCGATGACCCCCGACCCGACCACCGCCGACGCGCTGGCCGAGGCGGCGGCCCGGATCACCAACACCGTGTCGTCCAAGGCGATCATCTGCTTCACCTCCAGCGGATCGACCGCCCGCCGCGTCGCGCGCGAGCGACCCTCGGTGCCGATCCTGGTCCTGACGCCGCAGTTGGAGACGGCACGCCGCCTGGGCCTGCTCTGGGGCTGTCACGCAGTCCACACCCGCGACGTCGAATCCTTCGAGGAAATGGTCGCCAAGTCCAAGCGCATGGCGCTGCGCCACGGCATCGCCGAGGCGGGCAACCAGGTCGTGCTGATGGCAGGCGTCCCCTTCCGCACGCCGGGTTCGACCAACGTGCTGCACGTCACCCGCATCATGGGCGACGAACTCGCCAATTACGGCGATCGCAGCGAGGCGTAAGCGCCGAGCCCGCGCGGTGCGGGCGATCGGACAGACAAAGGGGCGGCGGCGCGGGGATGCGTTTGCCGCCCTTTTTTACAGACTCCATCGACATTGCCCTTTTTTTCTCTGGAAAGGGAGATGGGAGGCCGAAGGCCTGATGGAGGAGCGTCGCCCTTCCGATAGGGGGAGTACGCCCCCACAATTCTGCCCATAATCGCCTCTCCCGAAGCGGGCGTGATGAAGCGGCCTCAGGGCCGATCGGAAATCATTTTCACGCGAAGACGCGAAGATTATGGTCGCGCGGAGGCGCGGAGGACGCAGAGATGTCGTGCGCGGGGCGACAGGGGTTCATTCTTCATCTGACGATCAGTGAGGGGCACCGCCGCGCGAACTGGAATTCTCTGCGTCCTCCGCGCCTCCGCGCGCAAAAAGGCGTCTTCGCTTGAACTCTTGATTTGATAAAGGTCGATCCGCCCCAAAGCGCTCGGTAAGAACGCCCCTCGGCAAATGCGAACCGCGAAGGCATGATCCGGACCGATGCCTTGCAGAGAGCCCGTCATGCCAAGATTGCTCGATCACCGCCCCGACCTGCAAACGGAGCGACTGTCGCTACGCCGGCCAGCGGATCGTGACGTCGACGCCATCGTGAACGCGGTGGGAGACTGGGACGTCGCCCGTCGGCTGGCGCGCGTGCCCTATCCCTATACTCCGGACGACGCCCGATTCTTTCTCGAGCGGATCGTGCCTGCGGAATGGGTATGGGCCATCACCCTTCGCGGTTCCGATCATCTGGTGGGCGTGGTCGGACTGACGCCGCAAGAACATGCCGATATGGCCGAACTCGGCTATTGGCTGGCGCC
Organism: Sphingomonas sp. 2378; assembly: GCF_038084995.1. Classification (NCBI taxonomy): domain Bacteria; kingdom Pseudomonadati; phylum Pseudomonadota; class Alphaproteobacteria; order Sphingomonadales; family Sphingomonadaceae; genus Sphingomonas; species Sphingomonas sp. 2378. Next base: position 29,772 of record NZ_JAXCMJ010000037.1, on the reverse strand, counting down.
CGCGCATTGGGGGCACGGTCTGATGACCGAGGCCGCGCGGGCGGTCATCGCCTTCGGCTTCGACCATCTCGGCCTTCCCGCGCTGACCTCGGGATATTTCGAGGACAATCCCGCCTCGGGCCGGGTCCTTGCCAAGCTGGGCTTTGTCGAAACGGACCGCGTCCTGCGACCCTGTGTGGCGATCGGTGGGGATGTTCGCGCGGTGCGGGTGATCCTGGAGCGTCCCGCGGCTTGGACAGGGGCCGCCTGATCGCTTCGGCAAGCGACCGAACCTCGCACAAAAAGGGCCGGGCAAAACGCGCTGCCCGGCCCCTTTCCGTACCGTCCGATGAAAATCAGCGCGCGATGCCGCCCGCTGCCAGCACCGCCAGCGTCACCAGATCGCCCGCCGTCGAGGTCATCGGCGCGATCTGCACCGGCTTTTCCATACCGATCAGCATCGGGCCGATCATGGAATCGCCGCCCAGTTCGCGCAGCAGCTTGGCGGAGATGTTCGCCGACTGGAGCCCCGGCATGATGAGGACGTTCGCCGGGCCCGACAGGCGCGAGAAGGGGAAGTTCGCCATCTGCTTTGGGTTCAGCGCGACGTCGGGCGCCATGTCGCCCTCATATTCGAAACCGACCTGCCGCTGGTCGAGCACCGCCACGCCGTCGCGGATATTGTCGATCCACTGGCCTTCCGGGTTGCCGAAGGTCGAATAGGACAGGAAGGCGACGCGCGGCTCATGCCCCATGCGCCGCGCGACGGCGGCGGTCCGCTCGGCGATGTCGGCCAGTTCCTCGGCGGAGGGACGCTCGTTGACCGTGGTGTCGGCGATGAACACCGTGTGGCTCTGCCCGACCAGCAGGTGGATGCCGAACGGCACCTTGCCGTCGACCGGGTCGATCACCCGGCGGATCTCGCGGAAGCTCTGCGCATAGGTCCGCGTGATGCCGGTGATCATCGCATCGGCCTGGCCCAGTTGCAGCATGACCGAGCCGAAGATGTTGCGATCCTGGTTGATCAGCCGCTCGGCATCGCGGCGGAGATAGCCGCGCCGCTGGAGCCGCTCGTACAGGAAGTCGACCATCTGCGGCACCATCTCGGAGGTGCGGCTGTTATGGACTTCATATTCCTGCGGGTTGGTGACGCCCAGCGCCTTCAACCGGTCATAGACGTCGTCGCGCCCGACCAGCACCGGAATGCCATAGCCGCCTTCCTTGAAGGCGATGGCGGCGCGCAGCACGACTTCCTCTTCGCCTTCCGCGAACAGCACGCGCTTGGGATGCGCCCGCGCGCCTTCATAGGCCAGCGTCAGGACCGAGGTGGTCGGGTTGAGGCGCGCGCGCAGCTTCTGGCGATAGGCATCCATGTCGAGGATCGGCCGCGTCGCCACGCCCGAATCCATCGCCGCCTTGGCCACCGCCGAGGGGACGAGCTCCATCAGGCGCGGGTCGAACGGGGCGGGGATGATATATTCGGGGCCGAAGCTGTGCTGCGTGCCGTAGGCCAGCGCCACCTCTTCCGGCACGCGCTGGCGCGCCAGTTCGGCGATCGCGTTGGCGGCGGCGATCTTCATCTCGTCATTGATGCCGGTCGCGCGCACGTCGAGCGCACCGCGGAAGATGAAGGGGAAGCCGATGACGTTGTTGACCTGGTTCGGATAGTCCGAACGCCCGGTGGCGACGATCGCGTCGGGGCGCGCGGCCTTGGCGAGTTCGGGGCGGATCTCCGGCTCCGGATTGGCCATGGCGAAGATGATCGGCGAGGGGGCCATGTCCTTGACCATCTCGGGCTTCAGCGCGCCCGCCGCCGACAGGCCCAGGAACACGTCCGCCCCCGACAGGGCTTCGGTCAGGGTGCGGCGGTCGGTGACGGCGGCATGCGCCGACTGCCACTGGTTGATATCCTCGCGGCCCTGATAGATCACGCCGGTCCGGTCGCACATGATGACGTTCTCGTGCCGGACGCCCATCGCCTTCATCAGCTCGGTGCAGGCGATCGCCGCCGCGCCCGCGCCGTTGACCACGACCTTGATCTCGTCCAGCCGACGCTTGGTCAGCAGGCAGGCGTTGATGAGGCCCGCCGCACAGATGATCGCGGTGCCGTGCTGGTCGTCATGGAACACCGGGATGTTCATCCGCTCGCGCAGGGTCTGCTCGATGATGAAGCATTCGGGGGCCTTGATATCCTCGAGATTGATGCCGCCGAAGCTCGGCTCCATCAATTCGACCGCGTCGATGATCCGGTCGACATCCTCGGTCTTGAGTTCGATATCGATCGAGTCGACATCGGCGAAGCGCTTGAAGAGCACCGCCTTGCCCTCCATCACCGGCTTGGAGGCGAGAGCGCCGAGATTGCCGAGGCCCAGGATCGCGGTGCCGTTGGAGATGACGGCGACCAGATTGCCCTTGGCGGTATAGTCATAGGCCAGCGCAGGGTCGTCCGCGATGGCGAGCACGGGCACCGCGACGCCGGGCGAATAGGCCAGCGCCAGGTCGCGCTGCGTCGCCATCGGCTTGGACGCGATGATCTCGATCTTGCCGGGCCGTCCCTCGGAATGGAACAGCAGGGCCTCGCGCTCGGAGAACTGGTCGGTAGGTTCGTCGGACATGCGCGCGGCCTTCGATGCTGTGAATACTGAGGACGTTAAGGCTCTTGAAGCTTTCGCGTACGGCTGACAACCCTGTCACGCGGCACTTTTGCCGCCCGGCCGGTCATGCCGCATCGCACCATCGGCCGGTCGCGGCGTGGAGCCACGGCTCCAAGCCTCGCCAGCCGATTGTCGGCCCGCTATAGCCCGACATCCCGCTCCACCTTGGGTCGCCGCCAACGGCTCGGCCTCTTTCGCCCTCGACGTTTTCGAATCTGGAACCGACGCCCCGATGACCACCCCCACCCCGATGATGGCGCAATATCTGACGCTGAAGGCCGAGGCCGAGGATTGCCTGCTCTTCTATCGCATGGGCGACTTTTTCGAACTGTTCTTCGACGATGCACGGATCGCGTCGGGCGTGCTCGACATCGCGCTGACCTCGCGCGGGGAGCATGGCGGCGAGAAGATCCCGATGTGCGGCGTGCCGGTCCATGCCGCCACCGCCTATCTGCAACGGCTCATCAAGGCCGGGCACCGCGTCGCCATCGCCGAGCAGACCGAAACCCCCGCCGAGGCCAAGGCGCGCGCCGGGTCCAAGGCGCTGGTCGCGCGCGGGATCGTCCGCGTGGTGACGGCGGGTACGCTGACCGAGGAGGCGCTGCTCGACGCGAGGTCCGATAACTGGTGCGTCGCGATCGGCGAGGCGGGCGGCGCGGTGGCGCTGGCCGCCGCCGATATCTCGACCGGGCGGTTCGTGGTGATCGACGTGAAGGCCGATGCGCTGGGGGCCGAACTCGCCCGCCTGGCCGCCGCCGAGGTCGTCGCCGCCGAGAATGCGGCCCACGTCGATGCGGCCACCACGCTGCGTCCTTCCTCGACCTTCGACAGCGGGAGCGGCGAGGATCGGTTGAAGCGGCTGTACGGCGTCGCAACGCTGGACGGGTTCGGCCAGTTCAGCCGGGCGGGGCTGTCGGCGGCGGGGGGCTTGGTCGCCTATCTCGACCATACGGCCAAGGGGGCGCTACCCTTCCTGCGCCCGCCGGTTCTGACCCAGGCGGCGGGCGCGATGGCGATCGACGCCGCGACCCGCGAGAGCCTGGAACTGACCCAGACCGCGAGCGGCCAGCGGAAAGGCTCGCTGCTCGACGCGGTGGACCGCACGGTGACGGGCGCGGGGGCCCGTGCGCTGGCGGGGGATATCGGCGCGCCCCTGATGGACCGGGATACGATCGAGGCGCGGCTCGATCTGGTGCAGCATTTCCATGACGACGCCGCGCTTCGCGAACGGTTGCGCGCGGCGCTGCGGGCGCTCCCGGACATTGGCCGCGCGATCGGGCGGATCGCGGCGGGTCGAGGTTCCCCTCGCGATCTGGGGCAGTTGCGCGACGGGCTGGACGGGGCCTGGGCGCTGTCCGAGCAATTGAGCGACGGCCCTCCCCTGCTTCGCGAGACTTGCCCACGCCTGCGTGGGCATGGCGAGTTGATCGACCTGCTCCGCCGCGCGCTGGTCCCCTCGCCCCCGATCGAGGCGAGCGAGGGCGGCTATATCGCGGCGGGCTATGACGTGGCGCTCGACGATCTGCGCGACACCGGAGCCGGAGGCCGCCGCGCCATCGCCGCGCTGGAGGCGGAGTTCCGCCAGAAGACCGGCATCACCGCGCTGAAGATCCGCCACAACGGCGTGCTGGGCTATCATGTGGAGGTGCCCGCGCGCTCCGCCGATGCGCTGATGAAGCCGGATTCGGGCTTTACCCATCGCCAGACGCTGGCGGGCGTGGTCCGCTTCAACACGCCCGAACTGCACGAGGTCGCCAGCAAGGTCGCGCAGGCCGGGGCCCATGCGCTCGCCGCCGAAGCCGCGCATCTGGAGGAACTGACCGCCGCCGCGCTCGCCTCGCGCGAGGGGATCGCCGCGACGGCGGACGCGCTCGCCCGGCTGGACGTGGCGAGCGGCCTCGCCGAACGCGCGGTCGAGGGCGGCTGGGTGCGGCCCGAACTGGTCGATCATGCGTGCTTCGAGGTGACCGGGGGCCGCCATCCCGTGGTCGAGGCCGCCGTGGCGCGCTCGAGCGAGCGGTTCGTCGCCAATGACTGTTCGCTGTCGGAGTCGTCGCGGCTCTGGCTGGTGACGGGGCCGAACATGGGCGGCAAGTCGACCTTCCTGCGCCAGAATGCGCTGATCGCGGTGCTGGCGCAAGCGGGGTCCTATGTGCCTGCGACGCACGCGAAGATCGGCCTGATCGACCGGCTGTTCAGCCGGGTCGGCGCGTCGGACAACCTTGCGCGCGGACGCTCGACCTTCATGGTCGAGATGGTCGAGACCGCCGCGATCCTGGCGCAGGCGACGCCGCGCAGCTTCGTGATCCTGGACGAAGTGGGGCGCGGCACCTCCACCTATGACGGCCTCGCCATCGCCTGGGCGGTGGTGGAGGCGATCCATGAGGATAATCGCTGCCGCTGCCTGTTCGCGACCCATTATCACGAACTGACCCGCCTGGCCGAGCGGTGCGAGGCGCTGTCGCTCCACCACGTCCGCGCGCGGGAGTGGAAGGGCGAGCTGGTCCTGCTGCATGAGGTGTCGGAGGGCCCTGCGGATCGCTCCTACGGCCTGGCCGTGGCGCGGCTGGCGGGCATGCCGCCCGCGACAGTGGCGCGCGCCAAGGCGGTGCTGGCCAAGCTGGAGGCGGGACGCGCCAAGACCGGCGGGCTGGCGGCGGGTCTGGACGACCTGCCCCTGTTCGCGGCCGCCGCACAGATCGAGGAGGAACAGTGCGACGCAATCCGGGCCGAGGTGGAGCGACTCGACGTCGATGCCCTGTCCCCGCGTGAGGCGCTGGATGCGCTCTACCGGCTGAAGGCGCTGGCACGGGAGGTGTAAGCGTCCCCCTCCCCCTTAACCTCTTTACCGCCCCCGGAGAAGGCCGGGGTCCAGGTTCGGCGCAGCCGATGGCGCGCTACGATGGTGAGGGGGAGGCAAGTGGCAGCCCGCCTTCGATGACTCACCGCAACTGGGCCCCGGCCTTCGCCGGGGTCGAAGAGTAGATGAGGCAAATCCCCCCACCCCGTTCAGCCTGAGCGAAGTCGAAGGCCACGCGTCTCCCCTCGCAAGCGCACCCCATGCACTTCGACTTCGCTCAGTGCGAGCGGACGATGGAGCCAGACCCAAGCTGACACCGATCCGCCTCTCAATAACAGGAAAGTGGGGAGCTTCTGTTGCCCGGTGCTCCCCGTACCGCTGGATTCCCCTTCTGTTGCCCGGTGGGGTCCGACCGCGCTATTTTGGTGTAATGTCAGGCCGTGAGGCCCTCAATTACGCCGCAATCGCGAGTGCTTCGTTATCGTTGGCACTTGTGAGTATGGGCCGTTGCGGTGGTCCCATTCCGAACGAAAACAGCGCTTTTCAACACACGTCGATCCTGGTTCGGCCCCGTCAGAAACGGTGTCCAAGTACACCACCTTTTATGGTGGAGCCGCCGGGTACTGCCCCCGGGTCCGCTGCGTCTATTACTCGCCGCAGTTTATCGTCATAGCCGGGTGAAACCCGGCACGGATGGATATAGGAAGCCGAACGACTTTACGCAAATGCCTTTCGCTCGCCCCATTTTGGGTCCATGGAGGCCTGCATGTTGACCCAGCGGTCCCGTTATGCGTTGCGCGCGATGCTGTTCCTGGCGGAGATGCCTGTCGCAGGGCCGCCGACCTCGATGACGCGAATCGCGACCGAGGCGAACGTGCCGCGCAAGTTCCTGGAGCTGATCCTCGCCGATCTGAAGGGCGCGCAACTGCTCGACAGCCAGCGGGGCAAGATGGGCGGCTATCGCCTCGCCCGGCCCGCGCATATGATCTCGCTGGGCGACATCATCCGCACGATCGAGGGCCCGCTGGCGCTCGTCCCCTGCGTCAGCCGCACCGCCTATCGCCCCTGCAACGACTGCAAGAGCGAAGCCGACTGCGCCATCCGCCATGCGATGATGCGGGTGCGCGACGAGACGGCGCGTATCCTGGACGGCACCAGCCTGGCCGACGCCACCGCCAAGAAGCTGGCGGCGGCGTAAATCCCCCTTACCTCATCCAACTCCGCGCCACCCCGGCGAAGGCCGGGGTCCAGTTGCGGTGAAGGATGAAATTGCCTCCCACGCAACGTCATGGCGCGCCACGATCTTGGTGGCATCTGGGCCCCGGCCTTCGCCGGGGTGATTCAGGAAATTCCATCAAGAACGCCGCGCGCGCAGTTCGTCGCGGATTTCCCGGAGCAGCGCGATATCGGTCGGCTCGGCCTTGGGCTCTGCCGCCGCCTGCGCCTTTTCCTTCTCGAACAGCGTCGTCGCGCGGTTCACCGTGCGGACCAGCAGGAAGATGATGAAGGCGACGATGACGAAATTCACCGCCTGGGTCACGAACGCGCCATAACCCAGCAGCGGCACCCCCGCCTTCTTCAGCGCCGCATAGTCGCTCAGCGACCCCGCATAATTGGCCGGGATCGGCCCCATGCGCAGGAAATAGCTGGAGAAATCCAGCCCGCCGAAAACCTTGCCGATCACCGGCATCAACACATCGTCGGTCAGCGAGGTGACGATCTTGCTGAACGCCGCCCCGATGATGACCGCCACCGCCAGGTCCAGCACATTGCCCCGCGCGATGAAGGCGCGAAATTCCTTGAGCATCGCCAAATCCCTCTGTTTGCTTTGCTTTAGGTTATCGTCGCTTTTCCCCTTCGCCAAGCGGTTGTGGCGTCTTATATGTGTCGGACAGTTGACGGAGGAATATTCGAATGCGTCGTCCCGTTCTTGCCCTGACCCCGGTCGTGATGGCCGTCGCTTTGTCCGGCTGCGGCATGAACAGCGTGCCCACGGCGGAGGAAAATGCGAAGGCGAAATGGGCCGATGTCCAGGCCGCCTATCAGCGTCGCGCCAACCTGATCCCCAATCTGGAAGCGACTGTGAAGGGCGCCGCCGCCTCGGAAAAGTCGATCCTGACCGAGGTGATCAACGCCCGCGCCAGGGCGACCTCGGTACAGGTCAGCGCCGACGATATTTCCGACCCCGCCAAGATGCAGCAATTCGCACAGGCGCAAGGGCAACTCAGCGGTTCGCTCGGCCGGTTGCTGGCGAATGTCGAGGCCTATCCGAACCTGAAGAGCCAGGACAATTTCCAGACCTTCATGAGCCAGCTCGAAGGCACCGAGAACCGCATCAACATCGCGATCGGCGATTACAACAAGGCGGTGCAGGACTATAACACCCGCATCCGCACCTTCCCCGATGCGATCGGCGCGAAGGTCTTCTATGGTGCAAAGCCGATCACCCCCTATCAGGCGACCACGCCGGGGGCCGAGAATGCGCCCAAGGTGAATTTCGGCGGCTGATCGGTCGCCCATGACCCGGTTGTTCCGCCCATTTCTCGGGTTCTGGCTGATCCTCTGCGCCATGCCGGTCATGGCGCAGACCTTTCCCAAGTTCGAGGGGCTGGTCGTCGATGCGGCGAACAAGATCGACCCCGCGACCAAGGCACAGCTCGAACAAAAGCTGGAGGCCCTGCAAAAGGATACCGGCCGCCAGTTGGTGGTCGCGACCATCCCCGACCTGCAAGGCTATCCCATCGAGGATTATGGCTATCGGCTGGGGCGTGCCTGGGGCGTCGGGCTGAAGGACGCGGACAATGGCGCGATCCTGTTCGTCGCGCCCAATGAGGGCAAGGGCCAGCGCGGTCCCCGGCTAGAGGTGGGTCGCGGACTGGAGCCGATCCTGACCGACGCCTGGTCGTCGCAGATGATCCGCACCCTGATGCTGCCTCGCCTTCGCGAGTCGAGCGACATTTCGGGCGCGCTGGGCGCCGGGGCGGACGCCGTCATCGCCCAACTCCGCGCTTCCCCCGAAGAGGCGCAGGCCAAAGTGGCCGAGGCCGCCAAGGAGTTCGACCGTCAGCATCGGCGCGGCGGCGGTGACGCCAACGGCTTTCCGATCCTCATCGTGCTGGTGGTGTTCGTCGGCGCTTTCGTGGTCCTGGCCTTGGTTCGCCGCAAACAGGGCCAGCGCTTCCACGACGATGACGACGACGATCGCGGTGGTGGCGGCGGACGGCGCGGCAGTGGCGGCTGGCCGATCATCCTGTGGGGGCCCGGCTGGGGCAGCGGCGGATCGGGCGGCGGCTGGAGTTCGGGCGGCGGATCGTCCGGCGGGGGCAGCGACGGATCGTGGTTCGGCGGCGGCTTCACCGGCGGTGGCGGGGGCGATTTTGGCGGCGGCGGCGCCTCGGGGGACTGGTGATATGCTGAGCGATACCGATAGCGATCTGGTCACCGCCGCCGTTGCGCGGGCGGAGGCGAGCACCGACGCCGAGATCGTGACCATCGTCGCCCGCCGGTCGGACGAGTATCGCGACGTCGCGCTCTGCTATGGCGCAGGCGCGATGCTGCTGGTGCCGTTGTTCGCGGCGCTCTTTCCCGGCCTGGGGTTGAAGCTGCTGGCGCTGGTCCATGACGGCTGGAGCGCGCCGGGCGAGGACCTGATCCTGGGGGTGTTGATGATCGCGCAGATTCTGGTCTTCGCCCTCGTCGTCGCCCTGCTCGGCCCGGTGAAGCGCCGCATCGCACTGGTGCCCCGGAGCATCCGCCATGCCCGCGTCCGGGCGCGCGCGGTCTTGCTGTTCCGCGTCTCGGCCGAGCGGCGGACCGACAGCCGCTACGGCGTTTTGCTCTATCTCTCCCAAGACGAGCATATGGCGGAGATCGTCGCCGACTCCGGCCTGACCGGGAAGGTCGGGCCGGAAACCTGGGGCCGGGCGATGGCGGTAATGCTGCCGCATGTCGCAAAGGGGAATGTCGGCGAAGGCATGAGCGCGGCGATCGAGCGGATCGGGCTTGTGCTGGCCGAGCATTTCCCCAAGACGGCGGCCGACACCAACGAACTGCCGGACAGACCCATTTCGCTATGACCGATCCCCGTATGGACGCCCCCCTCGAAACGCTGGCCGAGGGGCGCTTCCTCGCTTTGTGCAAGCGCGGCACCTGGGAATATGCCCACCGTCCGCGCGACATCCGCGCCGCCGTCATTCTGGCGGTGGAGGACGGCCATATCCTGCTGGTCGAGCAATTCCGCGTGCCGCTGGGCGCGCCATGCCTGGAAATGCCCGCCGGGCTGATCGGTGACCAGAGCGAGGGCGAGGCGGTGCTGGACGGGGCCGCGCGCGAACTGGAGGAGGAAACCGGCTATCGTCCTTCGCGGATCGAGGCTTTGGGCGAATTCTGTTCGTCGCCGGGCATGACGTCGGAGCGCTTCACCTTGGTTCGCGCGACCGGTCTGGTGAAGGTCGGCGAAGGCGGCGGCGATTCGGACGAGCGGATCACCGTCCACCGGGTGAATCTGTCCGATGTCCCCGCCTTCATCGCCGAACGCCGTGCGGCGGGGGTGGCGGTGGATGCCAAGATGCTGTTGCTGCTGGGTGGCGGCATTCTGGGTCTTTGAGTTCACGCGAAGCCGCGACGACGCGAAGAGAAGAAGTTTGTTCGCGCGGAGGCGCGGAGGTGTCTGGTTCGCGACAGCGAAACCCTCTCTTCAACGACCGATGATGACAGGATGGCGGCGCCGCCGGATACGACATCTCCGCGCCTCCGCGTGAAATTCATTTCCAACTCTTCGCGCCATCGCGGCTTCGCGCGAACAAAAAAACCGGACCCCGGCCTTCGCCGGGGGTTAGTCCCCATTACAAAGGGTGAAAGCGACGCTCAGCGGAAATTGTCGGCGTAGCTTTGCAGCTTGAGCGTCTTTTGCGGCGTCGGCACGACATGGTGGTCGAGCCCCTCGCGCTGGCAATAGGCGATCGCCTCCTCCAGCGTCGCGAAGGTCAGGCGAACCTGTTCCCGCGTGTCGCCGCTACCGGCCCAGCCGGTCAGGGGATCGGGCTTTTTCGCCTCGGTCGATTCGAATTCGAGTTGCCAGCGATCGGTCCGGTACTTGCCGGATTGCATCGCGTTCTTGGGGCGCTGGAAGATGCGAGCAGTGGCCATAATCATAGTCCCTTATCGCGAACCGGCGGTTCTTGCATCCGCCTTTTTCGTGCGAAGTGTCGCGGAGGCCGCCGCCGGGTCGTCGGGCCAGGGATGGCGGGGGTAGCGGCCGCGCATTTCCTTGGCCACCGCGCTCCAGCTTCCCGCCCAGAAACCGGGCAGGTCGCGCGTCGTCTGGATCGGGCGACCGGCGGGTGAGGTCAGGCTGAGGACCAGCGGCACCCGCTCGGTCCCGATCACCGGATGCGTCGCGAGGCCGAACAGCGCCTGCACGCGAAGCTCGACGCGCGGGCCGCCTTCCGCCGCATAATCAATCGCATGGCTGCTCCCTGCCGGGCTGGTGAAATGCGACGGGGCCATGGAATCGATCCGCCTTTGTTCGTTCCAGTCGACCAGATGGCGGACCGCCTCGACCAGCGCGCCGGGCGCGATGGCATCCAGCCGCCTTTTGCCCGCCACCAGCGCGGGCAGCCAGTCGTCCAGCCGTTCGATCAGCGTTTCGTCGTCCAGCGCCACCCCGGCATAGGCCGCCCGCGCCCGATACGCCCCTGCGCCGTCGCTCAATGGCAGGAGCGACAGGCCATGCGTCCGCACCCCCTCGACCAGCGCTTCGGCAATGGTGTCGGGGGATGCGCCCGAATCGGGTCCGCTCGACAGGCGCAAGCCGCCCAGCCGCCGTTCGCGCAACGCCTCGACCCCGCCGGTCGCGGGATTGAAGGTCACGGTGCGCCGCGTCTCGATCCGGTCGGCAAACAATGCCTCGACCGTGGCGAGGTCGAGCGGCGCGGCGGACAGGATACGCGCGCCCGAGGCGGCCCCTTGCGTCTCGCCCACGGCCAGCCATTCCGAACTCGCGAGCCCCGAGGTCGGATCGAGTCGAAAGCCGCGCCCGCCGACGCTGGCCCAATTCTCGCCGGTGGCATCCCGCCGCCGTGCCACCCGGTCGGGATAGGCGAGCGCAAGACACACCCCCGCCGGATGGTCCCAGGCTTCCTGCTCGACCGGCTTGGGGGCAAGTGATGCCCAGCGCTTCGCCATCGCCCGCGCGGCCTCGGCCTTGGGACCGCGTTCGGTCCGCCAGCGGCGCAAGCGTTGTTCCAGATCGACATCTTGCCCGCCAATGCCGCGCTCGCCCAGCAGCACGGCCACCTCGGCGGCGGTAGCGGCCAGGCCGCGTTCCCCGCTGCGGATCAGCATATGGGCCAAGCGCGGCGGCATGGGCAGCCGGGCGATGGCCTTGCCATGCGCGGTCGGGCGGCCGCTCTCGTCCAGCGCCTCCAGAACTGTGAGGCGCGCCCGCGCCTCGGCGACGGCGGCCTCGGGCGGCGGGTCGAGCCAAGGGAGCGCGCGCGGATCGCCGACACCCCATAATGCCGTGCCGAGCAGCAGCGCCGACAGGTCCGCCTCCAATATCTCGGGCGGGTCGAAGCGGGGCAGGCCCGCCGTCGCCGCCGCTTCCCACAGGCGATAGGCGACCCCCGGTGACTGGCGGGCGGCGCGGCCCGCGCGCTGGGTGACGGCGGCCTGGCTGGCGCGCTCGGTAACCAGCCGGGTCATCCCCGCCGCGCGGTCATAGCGCGGGCGGCGCGCCAGCCCCGAGTCGACCACGATCCGCACGCCGTCCAGCGTCAGGCTGGTCTCCGCGATCGAGGTAGCAAGGACGACCCGCCGCCGCCCCTCAGGGTCACGCCGGATCGCCGCGCGCTGCGCGGCCGGGTCGAGCGAGCCGTGGAGTTCGTGAATCGCGATGGCGGAGGGCAGGGTCGCCAGACGCTCGGCGGTCCGCGCGATCTCGGCGGTGCCGGGCAGGAAGGCGAGGATGTCGCCCTCCGGCTCATCCTGAAGCGCGCGGCGGATAGCGGCGGCGACCGAATCTTCGATCCGTGCCTCCGCTGCCCGGCCGAGATGGCGCAGGGTCAGCGGATGGCTGCGTCCCTCGCTCTCGATCACCGGCGCGTCGCCCATCAGGCTGGAAAAGCGGCGGCCGTCGAGCGTCGCCGACATGGCAACCAGCCGTAGGTCGGGCCGCAGCCCGGCTTGTGCATCCAGTGCCAGCGCCAGGCCGAAATCGCCGTTGAGGCTGCGTTCGTGGACTTCGTCGAACAGCACCGCAGAGACGCCCGCCAGTTCGGGATCGGCCTGGATGCGCGCGACGAAGATACCTTCGGTGACGACGGTCACGCGGGTCGCGGCGCTGACCTTCGTATCCATGCGGGTGGCATAGCCGAACGTGCGGCCGACCGGCTCCTCGGCCAGCGCGGCCATGCGCTCGGCGGCGGCGCGGGCGGCCAGACGGCGGGGAGAGAGGAGCAGGACTTCGCCGGTGCACCAGGGCTGGTCGAGCAGCGCGGGGGCGACCGCCGTGGTCTTGCCCGCGCCGGGAGGGGCGACGAGGACGGCATTGGGGGCGTTCGCGAGCGCGGCCAGCAAATCGGGCAGGACGGCGGTGACGGGCAGGGTCATGCGGCTTGCGATAGGGGGTTTGGGGGGCGGGGTGAAGAACCCGTGCCCCCGTCCGGCCCCCGTTCAGCCTGAGCGAAGTCGAAGGCCAAGGGAAAATCTGTCCGCTTCGCGAATGATGGGGCGCGGGCTTCGACTTCGCTCAGCCTGAACGGGGGTTGGGTGACGGAACGATCACCGTCAACGACCATCGACCCCGGCGAAGGCCGGGGCCCAGTTGCGGTGAGATATCGAAGGCGCAGGGCGATTGCCTCCCCCCGCCTTGTCCGGCGCGCTGCAAAGTTCGCGGAACCTGGGCCGGGGCCTTCGCCGGGGTCAAAGTGGGTTCAGTACGCCCGCGCCACTGCGAACTCGACCGCCTCGATCATCGCGCTCTTTGCCGGACCATCGGCAAAGCCCCGAATCGCCTCGATCGCCAGCCCGCCATAATGGCGCGCGCGCGCCATGGTGTCATCGACCGCGCGGCTCTTGCGGACCAGCGCGATGGCGTGGGCAAAGTCCTCGTCCGAGGTGCGCCGCCCCTCGACCGCGTCCTTCCAGAAGGTCCGCTCTTCGTCATTGGCGCGCGCATAGGCCAGGATCACCGGCAGGGTCATCTTGCCCTCGCGGAAGTCATCGCCCGCATCCTTGCCCATGGTCCCGGCGTCGGAAACATAGTCGATCGCATCGTCGATCAACTGGAAGGCGATGCCCAGATTACGGCCATAGGCCTCCAGCGCCAGTTCCTCCGCATCGGGCCGCTCGGCGACGACCGCAGCGATGCGGCAGGCGGCGGCGAACAGCGCGGCGGTCTTGGCGTCGATGATCGACAGATAGCGTTCCTCGGGCAGGCCTACCTGCCGGACGGCGGTCAACTGGTTCACCTCGCCCTCGGCGATGATCGCCGACGCGCCCGACAGGATGCTTAGCACCTTCAGGCTGCCCGCATCGACCATCAACTGGAAGGAGCGGCTGAACAGGAAGTCGCCGACCAGCACACTCGCCGGATTGCCCCAGATGATGTTGGCGGTCCGCCGCCCGCGCCGCAGGTCCGAGCCGTCGACGACATCGTCATGGAGCAGGGTGGCGGTGTGGATGAACTCGACCGCCGCCGCCAGCACATGGTGGCTGGTCCCCTGATAGCCCAGCAGTTGCGCGCTCGCGAGGGTCAGCATCGGGCGCATCCGCTTGCCCCCGCCCGCGATCAGATGCCCGGCCAGTTGCGGGATCAGCGGAATCTCCGACCGCATCCGGTCGATGATGACCTGGTTCACGGCGTTCATGTCGTCGGCCACCAGCCGGATCATCGGGTCCAGCGAGGGCGCGGGCTTGGCGAGGCGGGTGGCGGTTACGGTCATGGGCAGGTAAGAGCCTCTGGCGACAACGCTTGCCGAACGCAAGCCTAAGCGCGAAAGGACAGCCGCGAAATTGCGCGGAGCCCTGCGCGCCAGAGGGAGACACGTCCACCATGTCCGACACCGTGCTGACCGGCTATCGCCAGTCGATCGACAATATCGACGCCGCACTCGTCTTCATGCTGGCCGAACGGTTCAAGGTCACCCAGGCGGTCGGCGAGTATAAGGCGAAGAACGGCCTGCCCCCCGCCGATCCGGGCCGCGAGGAAGCGCAGATCGCACGGCTTCGCCAACTGGCGAGCGATGCGCAGCTCGACCCGGAATTTTCCGAGAAATTCCTGCGCTTCATCATCGATGAAGTGATCCGCCACCACGAACGCCTGCGCGGCTGAGATGGCCTTTCTTCTGGCGATCGAGGGCGCGGACGGCGCAGGGAAAGCGACCGCGACGGCGGCGGTGACCGAGCGGTTGAACGCCGCCGGGCTGTCGGCGGCGGCTTTGTCCTTTCCGCGTTACGGCGACACGATCGGCGGCTGGGCGCTGGGCGAGTATCTGGCGGGCCGCCTGCCCCATGCCGCCGCGCCCGAGACGGCGGCGACGCTCTATGCGCTCGACCGATTCGAATCGCGGCCGCATCTGGTCGAACTGGCGGCGGCGCACGACGTCATCGTGTTCGACCGCTATATCGCGTCCAACATGGCCTATCAGGCCGCGCAAGTGCCGCCCGAACAGGCCGAAGCCCTGCTGCAATGGATCGAGCGGCTGGAGACGGTCCAGTTTCGCCTGCCCGCACCCCATTTGTCGGTCTATCTCGACACGCCGCTGGACATCGCGCGCGACCTGATCGCCCGCAAGCGCAAGCGGAGCTACACCGACGACACCTATGACGCATACGAGGCCGATCTGGGGCTTCAGGCACGGGTGCGGGCCAATTATGTCGCGATGGCGGACGGCGCGATGCTGGGCGAATGGGCGACGGTGTCGACCGTGGCGCATGGCGCGTTGCGCGATCCGGCGGAGATCGCCGACGAGATCACCGCGCTGGTCACGGAGCGGTTGGGGTAATTTCCTTTATTTCGCGCGAAGACGCGAAGACGCGAAGAGAAAGAGGATGGTTCGCGCGGAGGCGCGGAGAACACGGAGGTGTCGTACCTTGTGGACAACGCATCCCTTCTTCCTCCAGCGACCGAAGAAGGGGGACTGCGCGCTATCGCGCGCAAGACATCTCGGCGTCTCCGCGCGAACTTCATCTGGAAAACTTCGCGCCATCGCGGCTTCGCGTGAACCAAAATCCGCGCGACGCCCCACCTCAATTCGACGCGCGGATGGTCCCCGCCAGCGGAGCGAAGCGGGCGACCTGCTGGCCGACCAGCCGCAACTGCCCCTCCACCGTGGCGTCGCTGATCTTCCCGGCTTCATCGAACCGCGTCTGCTGCGTATTCACCGCCGCCGCGAAGGGCGTGGGCCAGCCGCGCAGGGCGTGGACGATCGAGCGGAGCGCGGCGATGGTCGACCCCGTCGCCTGCCAGCCATAGGCCGTGGCAATCAATCCCACCGGCAGGTCGGCCAGATAGGGCCGGTCGTCCTTCGCCGTTTCCTCCAGCAGGTCGAGCGCGTTCTTCACCAGCCCGGAAATGCTGCCATGATAGCCGGGGCTGGCGATGATGATCGCCGACGCCTGGCGCACCGTTTCGACAAAGACGCGCTCCGCCTCGGTCCGCTCGACGGCGCGCGGGTTGTAGAGCGGCAGGCGCGCCAGATCCTCGCCGCCGAAGACATGGGTGCGAAACCCTTCATCGGCCGCCGCCGTCATCGCGATGCGCAGCGCGCGCTCGGTCGAGGAGACACTGCCGATCGTGCCGCCGATGCCGACGACCAGCGGGGAAGAGGAAGGATGGGCCATGCCAGCCTTTCACCCCGGACCGGGCGGCTGGGCAAGCGCTAAGTTGCGGGGGCCGTTTCGGCAGGGAGGTTACGCCGTCAGTCCCACCAGAGGAACCACCAGTCCGTCGTCATTAATCCGGCGGCGAGATTGGACAGGGTTTCCGCCCCCTGCTCCACGGCGTCGGGGCAATATTCGTACATTTCACGCGCCAGCCGCAGCGCGTCCGCCCGATCCTGGGGGCGCGTCCTGACCCGGATGTTCATCGTATCGCCGTTGATTCCGATCAGTTCGGCACCATAGCGGCGATTCCAGTCGCGCAGCGCCGCGACATGATATTCGGGTGGCGGGCAGGCATTCCAATTGCCCCAGCGCAGATAGGCGGGCGCCTCCCACCCATGTCGCGCGGGCAGCATCACTATGTGCACCCGGTCAAGGACCTTGCCGGATGCTATGTTCTCCGCCACGGCGAGCCCCGGCGCTTCGGGACCGGCATCGACATCCGTGGGCCATTGGCCGATCGGAGCACGCAAATCCTCCCCGCCATTCGCCGCCGACCATGTCCGAAAATCCGCCGGAAAGCGCAGAGCGTCCGCCGCCGCGATGATCTGTGCCGGGGAACGCGGCCCCGCACGGTTCGAGGGAACCCCCGAGACGGCCGGATCATCGATCGTGAACTGGTCCGCGATCCGCTCCAGATCCGCATCGCCGCCGATCACCACCGGCCAGCCTCGCTCCGAAGCCCTCAGCCGCTTCCATGCCGCCAGCGCATCCTTGCCGGGAACGGTCACCCGCTCATAGGGCAGCGCCGCCATCATGCGCTTGTGCATCGCCTCATAGGCGGTGCGCTGATCGGGTCGAAGATGGGACAGGTCGCGCGTCGCCTGTTCGCTTTCCGCCGATCGTGCCGCGCCGAGCAAGCCGCTCAGCGTCAGGCCCCCGATCATCCATCGCCGTGTCGGTTTCATAGGGACAGCCTCGCACGACACCCCCCACCGGCGCAATCGATTCAGGGGTGGATCGGGGGCGGGCCGATAAGCGATGACATTCGGGGCTGGCACGCTCGCCAGCGGGGAGTAGAAGGTTCGCCAAGAGCATATAGGAGGACCGGACGGGGCATGACGAAACACCTTCCCTGGATCGCGCTGGCGATCGTCGGAGCGGGCGCGTTGGGCGTCGTTGCAACGGTACGCGGCGAGCCGATCAACGCACTGTGGATCGTGGCCGCCGCCGTCTCGGTTTATCTGATCGCCTATCGTTATTATGCGCTGTTCATCGCCAAGGTGATCGGCATCGACCCCAGTCGCCCCACCCCGGCCATCCGCCGCGCCGACGGCCTGGACTATGTCGCGACCGACCGGACCGTGCTGTTCGGCCACCACTTCGCGGCGATCGCGGGGGCCGGGCCCCTGGTGGGGCCGGTGCTGGCGGCGCAGATGGGCTATCTGCCCGGAACCTTGTGGATATTGGCGGGCGTGGTGCTGGCCGGGGCGGTGCAGGATTTCCTCGTGCTGTTCCTGTCGATGCGCCGTGACGGACGTTCGCTCGGCGAGTTGATCCGCATGGAGATGGGCCCCGTGGCGGGCACCATCGCGCTGTTCGGCGCCTTCATGATCATGGTCATCATCCTGGCGGTGCTGGCGCTGATCGTCGTGCGGGCGCTCGCCGAGAGTCCCTGGGGGCTGTTCACCGTGGCCGCCACCGTGCCGCTCGCGATGCTGATGGGCGGCTATACCCGCTGGGTCCGGCCGGGGAAGATCGGCGAGGTGTCGATCATCGGCTTCATCGGCCTGATCCTCGCCATCGTGTACGGCCAGTCGATCGCGCAGTCCGCCGTGCTCGCGCCGCTCTTCACCTTCACGCCCGTGCAGCTCTGCTTCCTGCTGATCGGGTATGGCGCGGTCGCCTCGGTCCTGCCCGTCTGGCTGCTGCTCGCGCCGCGCGACTATCTGTCGACCTTCCTCAAGATCGGCGCGATCGTGGCGCTGGCGATCGGCATCGTCATCATGGCGCCGCCGCTGAAGATGCCCGCGCTCACCAAGTTCATCGACGGCAGCGGGCCGGTCTGGGCGGGGCCGCTCTTCCCCTTCCTGTTCATCACCATCGCGTGCGGCGCGGTGTCGGGCTTCCACGCCCTCATTGCCAGCGGCACCACCCCCAAGCTGATCGCCAGCGAGAAGGACGCGCCCTTCATCGGCTACGGCGCGATGCTGATGGAAAGCGCGGTGGCGATCATGGCGCTGGTCGCGGCCTCGATCCTCGATCCGGGCGTCTATTTCGCGATGAACGCGCCCGCCGCCGTGCTGGGCACCGACCCGGCCAGCGCCGCCGCCGCCGTGACCGCGATGGGCTTCCCCATCTCGGCCGACACGCTGGCGCAGGTCGCGCGCGACGTGGGCGAGCATACGATCATTTCCCGCGCGGGCGGCGCGCCGACGCTGGCGGTGGCGATGGCGGAAATCTTCAGCCACCTGTTCGGCGGACAGGCGATGAAGGCCTTCTGGTATCACTTCGCCATATTGTTCGAGGCGCTGTTCATCCTGACCGCCGTGGATGCGGGCACCCGCGCCGGGAGGTTCATGTTGCAGGATCTGATCGGGCTGGTCGTCCCCAGCTTTCGCGGATCGAGCAAGGTCGCGCCGGGCCTGATCGCGACCGGGCTGTGCGTCGCGGCCTGGGGTTTCTTCCTCTATCAGGGTGTCACCGATCCGCTGGGCGGGGTGAACACGCTGTGGCCGCTGTTCGGCATCTCCAACCAGATGCTGGCCGCCGTCGCACTGATGCTGTCGACGGTCGTGCTGTTCCGCATGAAGAAGGACCGCTTCGCCTGGATCACGGTGATCCCGACGGTCTGGCTGCTCGCCTGTACGCTGACCGCCGGGTGGTTGAAGATCTTCTCCGCCGATCCGCGCGTCGGCTTCCTCGCCCATGCCGACAAGTTTTCCAGCGCCGCCGCCGAGGGCAAGCTTCTCTCCCCCGCCAAGACCATGGCGGAGATGGGGCGGATCGTGTTCAACGACCGGATCGACGCGGGACTGTGCGCGATCTTCCTGGGCGTGGTGCTGGCGATCCTGGTCTATGCGGTGCGCACCTGCCTGATCGCGCGGTCCATCGACCGGCCGAGCGTGACCGAGGTGCCGCCAGAGATGGTGGCGGCCGAATGAACTGGTTCGCCCGCCTGCGCGAGATCGGGAACGCCATGGTCGGGATGCCCAGCTATGACGCCTATGTGGCGCACATGGCGGCCCTGCATCCCGACCGCGAACCGATGGATGAAGTGACGTTCTTCCGTGAGCGACAACAGGCGCGGTATGGCGGGAAGAATGGTGGGCGTTGCTGCTGATTGTTCACGCGAAGCCGCGAGGGCGCGAAGAAGGTTTGTTCGCGCGGAGGCGCGGAGACGCGGAGAGAAGAAGAGGCCAACACTCCCACCGCCGTTCAGCCTGAGCGCAGTCGAAGGCCACGGGCTGACGCTCGCCAGGCCCCAGCGCCAATAGAGCCTGCGGCTCGAAGACCTTTTGGGCGATGTCTTGTCCTTGGCCTTCGACTACGCTCAGGCTGAACCGCGGTTGGGGATGCCGGTCTCCGGGCTCCCCCCTCCTCCGCGCCTCCGCGTCTCCGCGCGAACCCACCTTCTTCGCGCCGTCGCGGCTTCGCGCGAACGAAAAAGCCCCACCCCGCCCCACCCTTGCCTTTTGACCAAGCCACAGCTACATCGCGTTCCCATCCGAACAGCGCGGACGGTGTTTTCGTCGCATGACCCTTCAGTCAGGCGACGGCGGACCCATGCCCCGCTGACAGTATTTCAACGCAGGTGCGGGAACGGCACGAGTGGCGAAGACGACCCCCATCGAATTCATCAACCAGGTCAAGACCGAGACCAAGAAGGTCGTCTGGCCGACGCGGCGCGAGACGGTGATGACCGGCGTGATGGTGGTCGTGATGACCACGATCCTGGCCATCTTCTTCCTGGCGGTCGACTCGTTCTTCGAGACGCTGGTCCGCACCCTGCTGTCGCTCGCGAAGTAAAAGGGTTCCCATGGCGCGCTGGTACATCATCCACGCTTATTCCGGTTTCGAGGGCAAGGTCCGCGACTCGATCATGGCCGAGGCGACCCGTCTGGGCCTCGACCATCTGGTCGACCAGATCGAGGTGCCGACCGAAACCGTGACCGAGGCCCGCCGCGGCAAGAAGATCGCGGTCGAGCGCAAGTTCATGCCCGGCTACGTTCTTGCCAAGCTCGACATGACCGATCAGGTCTATCACCTGGTCAAGAACACGCCGAAGGTGACCGGCTTCCTGGGCGCGATGGGCAAGCCGCAGGCGATCAGCGAAGGCGAAGCCACGCGGATGCTGAACTCCAAGGAAGAAGCCGCCGCCGCCCCGAAGCACAAGGTCAAGGTCGATTACGAGATCGGCGACGCGGTCAAGGTGCTGGAAGGCCCCTTCGCCAGCTTCAACGGCGTGGTCGAGGAACTGGATTTCGACAAGTCCAAGGTCAAGGTGTCGGTGTCGATCTTCGGCCGCGCGACCCCGGTGGAACTGGACTTCGAGCAGGTCGAACGCTCGAAGTAAGTTCGAGCCATTGGATGAAAAACGGGCCGGGGCGGCAACGCCACCGGCCCTTTTTTTACCGTCGCCCCAGCGCAGGCTGGGGCCTTCATCGGCGAGCGTGTCGGCCCGTGGCAAGAGATCCCAGCCTGCGCTGGGATGACGGCGCGTTCAGGCTGAGCGAAGTCGAAGCCCACGCCCCACGCCTCGCCGCGCGCGAATCCCGTGCACTTCGACTTCGCTCAGTGCGAACGGAGGTTGGGGGCAGACTCACCTTGCCATTTCACCCACAATCCGCTATCGGCCCGCGCTTCCCTAGCATCATGCGACGGAACCCTTGCGGGAGGGTGCGCAGGCCTATGCCTGTGTGCCCGTCACGACCGCTAGACTCGAAAAGAGAGTGACATGGCAAAGAAGATTACCGGCTATATCAAGCTGCAGGTCCCTGCAGGCGCCGCCAACCCCTCGCCGCCGATCGGCCCGGCGCTGGGTCAGCGCGGTGTGAACATCATGGAATTCTGCAAGGCGTTCAACGCGCAGACTGGCGAAGTCGAGAAGGGCACCCCGCTGCCCACCGTCATCACCGTCTATGCCGACCGTTCGTTCTCGTTCGAGACGAAGACCGCGCCTGCGACCTACCTCATCAAGAAGGCCGCCAACCTGAAGTCGGGCTCGAAGGAGCCGGGCAAGGTGTCGGCGGGCAAGATCGCGCGCTCGAAGCTCGCGGAAATCGCCCAGGTCAAGATGAAGGACCTGAACGCCAACGACATCGAGGCTGCGACCAAGATCATCGAAGGCTCCGCCCGCGCGATGGGCCTCGAAGTGGTGGAGGGCTAAGATCATGGCCAAGCTGACCAAGAAGCAGAAGTCGGTCCAGATCGACTCCGAGAAGCTGCACGGCATCGACGAAGCGATCTCGCTGGCGCGCACCCACGCGACCTCGAAGTTCGACGAGACGATCGAAGTCGCCGTGAACCTGGGCGTTGACCCGCGTCACGCCGACCAGATGGTCCGCGGCGTCGTCACCCTGCCCAAGGGCACCGGCAAGACCGTTCGCGTCGGCGTGTTCGCCAAGGGCGCGAAGGCCGACGAAGCACGCGCCGCCGGTGCGGACGTCGTGGGCGCCGAGGACCTGATGGAAACCATCCAGGGCGGCACCATCGATTTCGATCGCTGCATCGCGACCCCGGACATGATGGGCGTCGTCGGTCGCCTCGGCAAGGTGCTGGGCCCCAAGGGCCTGATGCCGAACCCGAAGCTGGGCACCGTGACCATGAACGTCGCCGAAGCCGTCAAGGCGGCCAAGGGCGGTCAGGTCGAGTACCGCGTCGAAAAGGCCGGCATCATCCATTCGGGCATCGGCAAGGCGTCGTTCCCGGCGGAAGACCTGCGCGCCAATTTCGACGCGCTGGTCGATGCGCTGATCAAGGCCAAGCCGTCGGGCGCGAAGGGCAAGTATGTCCGCAAGGTCGCCGTCTCGTC
This sequence comes from Sphingomonas sp. 2378, assembly GCF_038084995.1. Classification (NCBI taxonomy): domain Bacteria; kingdom Pseudomonadati; phylum Pseudomonadota; class Alphaproteobacteria; order Sphingomonadales; family Sphingomonadaceae; genus Sphingomonas; species Sphingomonas sp. 2378. The sequence continues at coordinate 7,481 of NZ_JAXCMJ010000037.1, read as the reverse complement.
GACGATGGGCCGCGGCATCAAGGTGAACGTCTCGGAAATTCCGGGCGCGTAATCCGCCGCTGCCGAAAGGCTGAAGAATTGGGGGTCGGAACCGTGGTTCCGGCCCCTTTTTCTTTGGGGTTCGGCTCGGGCCTTTGTCCCTCCACCGCCGGACTGCGCCCAGCGGCCCTCAAGTACAGCTTGGGGAAGATTTCGACAGATCCATTCCTCCCCATCTCCGATGGGGAGGGGGGACCGCGCCCGTCAGGGCGTGGTGGAGGGGCATTGCCCTGCCCTCGATCCATGCCCCGCGTGAGGCGATGTTCCGCCTTGCCCCGGCCAAGACGAACTGGGGTCAGTCAACATTCATCCATTCCTCCCCTTGCAGGGGAGGTGGCAGGCCGGAGGCCTGACGGAGGGGTGTCGCGCTCTCGATAAGGGGACACCCCTCCACCATGCTGCGCATGGTCCCCCTCCCCAAGCGAGCTTGGGGAGGATTGTGGCGATCACGCCGGGTCGGGCAGGCTCCCCTCGACCAGCCCACGTCCGGACAGGACCAGCGGCACCCCGATCGTCTCGCGCGCACCGGCGGGGAGCGTCACCTCCAGCGCGTCGCCGGTACGGCGGAAGGACAGCGGGGTCGCATCACCGAACAGCGTCACCCGCGACACCTCGCCGCGTCCGATCGTGTTGCCCGTCGCGAACAGCGTCAGCCGCGCCACGCCGTCCTCGGGCCAGCCGAGCAGCAGCGCATGGAGTTGATCGCCCTTGCGGACATAGCGGATATCCGTGGCACCATATTTGGACTTTTGCGACTCGCTGAACATGCCGCCGCCGCCCATGCCCGGCCCTTCGCCGAAGACGCGCCAGGGCCGCGAGCCATGGATGGCCCCGCCATAGCGGCCCATCCAGGCGGCGATGCCCTCGACGATCGCTTCTTCCTTTTCGTCGATCGTACCGTCGCCGCGCATCGGCACGTTGAGCAGCAGATTGCCGTTCTTCGACACGACATCGCACAGCGTATGGATCACCGTGGCCGCGCTCTTGTAACCGTCACGCTCATAGAGCGCCCGGTCATAATGCCAGTTGCCGATGCAGGTATCGGTCTGCCACGGATAGGTCTCGATATAGGTCTTGCCGCCGCGCTCCACATCGTCGACCAGCGCCATGCGGCGGTGCGCGGGCGTGGTCTTGGCGGTCAACACGCCCTCCAGCCGCCCGCCATGCCAGCGACGATTGGCGTTATAATAATAGGCTGCCATGTCGAGCCCGGTCTGCTCCAGCGGCAGGTCGATATCGTCGAAATAGAGCAGGTCGGGCTGGTAATTGTCGATCAGCTCGCGACAGCGCCGCGCCCAGCTTTCGACATAGTCGGGGCGGTTGGGCGGACGCCCCTCGGTCCACATGCTGTCGTTGCGCTCGTGAAAGGCCTGTGCCTCGGTCCGGTTGGTAATGCCGTCGGGCATGGGCATGATCGGACCGTTATAGAGAAGCTGCGGGTCCAGCCCCTCCCACCAGGTGCCCCGCCCGTCCGCCGTCCGCCGCCACGCCGCGTCATAGCGCCTGCCCTGCATCGGTCCTTCGGGATCGTAACCATAAGCGGGCTGGTACCAGTGCCAGCTATGCGCGCCGTGGTTCGACACGCCGAAGCGCAGCCCCCGCGCCCGCGCGAGTTTCGCCCAGGTGCCGACGATATCGCGCCTGGGGCCGATCCGGGTGGTGTTCCACGGATGGGAGGAGGCGAAGGTGTCGATATTGTCGTGGTGATTGGCGAGCGCGACGAAATATTTGGCGCCGGCGCGGGTATAGAGATCGAGCAGGTGTTCGGGGTTCCAGCGCTCCGCCTTCCACTGGCCCGCCACGTCGAGAAAACCGACCTTGCTGGGATGGCCGTACTTCCTGACGTGGGCGTTATAAGCACGCGAGCCCTGGATATACATGTCGCGGGCATACCAGTCGCCCTCCTCCGGCACGCATTGCGGCCCCCAATGCGCCCACATCCCGAATTTGGCATCGCGATACCAGTCGGGCGCGCGGTAACCGGCGGACAGCGATGCCCAGTCCGGCGTGAAGGGACGGTCCTGCGCCGTCGCCATGCCGACGGCTCCCGCCGGAGAGGACAGCGCCGTCGACGCGCCCGCCATTCCGACCGCCCCCAACAGATCGCGCCGATTGACCTTCATCCCGCCCTCCCGTCACACCCGTAGCACTGCCGGTCTTGTCGGAGTTAAGCTGTCATTCCGTTCGATACCATGCAAGCGTTCTCATCGGCGATGGAAGAAATTCGCCTGCGACAACAACGACCAGCCGAGGCCGAAGGATGCGACCGGCCATAGCAATTTGGTTAGTCCAAATGCATCACCGCAAAGCGGCCAGTGCCTCGTCGCGCACCGGGATCGCGCCGGACCGCATCACCGTCCAGCCCGCCAGCATATGCCCCCGAACCGCTGCCTCCTCCGGCGACGCCCCGTCGAGCCGCGCACCCAGATATCCCGCGTTGAAGGCGTCGCCCGCCCCGCTGGTATCGCGTGGCGACAGGCGCTCGGGCGGGGGAACGACACCGACGCCGCCGAGCAGACAGCCCTCGGCGCCGAGCTTCACCACGACTTCCCGCGCACCGAGCCCCTGCCAATGCGCCTGCACCTCCGCCGCCGAGGTCGCGCCGTTCAGCATCGCCTCGTCCTCCAGCGTGGGCAGGCCGATATCGCAGACCGCGATGGCGCGGCGGCAGAGATGCTGCGCCTCCTGCTGGTCGCGGAACAGACGTGGGCGGTAATTGCCGTCGAACGCGACCCGACCACCCCGCGCCCGCACGCGACTGGCCAGCGCGATCAACCGATCGCGTCCCTCGTCATCGAGAATGGCCATCGTGATCAGCGAGAAGAGCAGCAGATCGGCCTGCTCCGCCGCCGCCATCACCGCGTCCGCACCGGGCAGGGACAGGGTCCGCCGCGCTGCGCTCTCACCACGCCAATAGGCGAAGCTGCGCTCGCCATTCGCATCGGTCGCGATGGCGTACAGTCCCGGCATCCGGCTCGGATCACGCTGGATCAGCGAGGTGTCGATCCCCTCGACCGCCCAGTCGCGCAGCAATCCGGCGCTGAACGCATCCTCGCCCAGCGCCGTGACATAGCGCACGTGCCGCCCCATCCGCGCCAGATGGATCGCGGTGTTCAGCGTGTCGCCGCCATGGCTGAGCCGCCACAGATCGCCCTCCGCGCGCGACAACTCGACCATTCCTTCGCCGACGATCACGATCCGCATCGATATTCTCTCCTACAGGCCCATGGCGCCATAGCCGCCCTATAGTGGCAAGGCCAAAATTTGTAACTGGTCAACCAGACCGGGCGATGCTACCGCGAACGCGGAAAAACCAGGGTTCGGGACGGGGATGACGGCGTGTTGATGATCCAGTCTATGCGGTGGTTCGGCCCCGCCGATCCCATCCCCTTGTCCCATATCCGCCAGGCGGGTGCCACGGAAGTCGTGACCGCGCTGCACGAAATTCCCAACGGCATGGTCTGGCCGCGCGAGGCGATCGCGGAGCGGCGCGCGATGATCGAGGCGGCGGGACTCGGCTGGTCGACCGTCGAGAGCCTGCCCGTCCATGACGCGATCAAGCGGGGCGAACTGACCGACGAACTGGTCCGGGCCTATGGCGACAGCCTGCGCAACCTCGCGGCCGAGGGCATCCGGACCGTCACCTATAATTTTATGCCGCTGCTCGACTGGACCCGGACCGATCTGGACTGGCGGCTGCCCGATGGCGCGACCGCCCTGCGGTTCGAATGGGCGGCGGTCGCGGCCTATGACATCCATATGCTGCGCCGTCCGGGGGCGGAGGCGGATTATTCGGACAGCGTCCGCGCCGCCGCCGCCCGGCGCTTCGCCACGATGAGCCCGGAAGAGCGCCACAGGCTGGAACGCACGATCATCGCCGGCCTGCCAGGCAGCGAGGAGAGCTTCGACTCGCCCGCCTTCCAGCGCGCGATCGACACCTATGCCGGGATCGATGCCGAGGCGCTGCGCGCCAACCATATCGCCTTCCTGCGCGCGGTCTGCCCGATCGCCGAGGAAGTCGGCATCACGCTGGTCGTCCATCCCGACGATCCCCCCTTCCCCATTTTCGGCCTGCCCCGCGTCGTCAGCACCGCCGAGGATCTGGACCATCTCTATGCCGCCGTGCCGTCACTGGCGAATGGGTTGTGCTTCTGTACGGGCTCGTTCGGCGCGCGGCCCGACAACGACCTGCCCGCGATGGTCCGCCGCTTTGCCGACCGGATCGACTTTCTCCACCTCCGCTCGGTCGGCTGGGAAGAGGGCGAGCGCAACTTCCATGAGGCCGAGCATCTGGGCGGCCATGCCCGGATGACCGAGGTCATGCGGGCGATCGTGGAGATTTCGCATGTTCAGGGTCGTTCGATCGTGATGCGGCCCGACCATGGCCATCGGATGATGGACGACCTTCATCGCACCTCCAATCCGGGCTATTCGTTGCTGGGCCGGATGCGGGGTATGGCCGAGCTGCGCGGGTTGGAGCGTGGGATCGTGCATATGTTGGGTCTTGGCGACACACGGGCGAAGGCCGAACCGGAGTTGACCGCATGACCCGTCCGCTGGCGCTGCACCCCGACCGGCTGTTCCCCGCCGACCCGACGATGCGCGGGATCGCCCGCACGCTGTACGCCGAGATCGCCGTCCTGCCGATCATCAGCCCGCACGGCCATACCGATCCGCGCTGGTTCGCGACCGACGAGCCGTGGCGCGATGCCAGCGACCTGCTGCTCGCGCCCGACCATTATGTCTTCCGCATGCTCTACAGCCAGGGCATCGCGCTGGACGATCTGGGCATCCCGCATCGCGGCGGGCGCCCCTCCACCGATCCGCGCGCGGCGTGGAAGCTGTTCGCGGCGAACTATCACCTGTTCCGCGGCACGCCCTCGCGGATGTGGCTGGACCATGTGTTCGCCGAGGTGTTCGGTTTCACCGAGGCGCTGGAGGCGGCGACCGCCGACCGCTATTTCGACGCGATCGGCGAGGCGCTGGCCACCCCCGCCTTCCGCCCGCGCGCGCTGTTCGAGCGGTTCCGCATCGAATGCCTGGCGACGACCGAGGGCGCCGACGATCCGCTGATCCATCACCAGGCGATCAGGGAGTCGGGCTGGCAGGGTCGCGTCATCACCACCTATCGCCCCGACAGCGTGATCGATGTCGAGCATGAGCAGTTTGCAGGCGCGATGCAGCGTTTCGCCGAGGCGACCGGCGAGGATGTCCATAGCTGGTCGGGCTATCTCGCCGCCCATGCCAAGCGCCGCGCCGCCTTCCGCGCTTTGGGCGCGACCGCGACCGATCATGGCCATCCGACAGCGGCGACCGCGAACCTGTCGACGGTGGAATGCGAGGCGCTGTTCGCGCGCATCGTCGGCGGCGGCTGGACGCCTGCGGACGCCGAACTCTTCCGCGCGCAGATGCTGACCGAGATGGCGAAGATGAGCGTCGCGGACGGCATGACGATGCAGATCCACCCCGGATCCTATCGCAACCACAATGCTGGCCTGTTCGCCAGCCATGGGCGCGACAAGGGCGCGGACATGCCGATGCGCACCGATTATGTCCATGCGCTCAAGCCCATGCTCGACGTGGTCGGCAACGAACGCGACCTGACCATCATCCTCTTCACGCTGGACGAAAGCGTCTATGCGCGCGAACTGGCGCCGCTGGCCGGGCACTACCCTTGCCTGAAGCTGGGCCCCGCCTGGTGGTTCCATGACAGCCCGGAGGGGATGCGCCGCTTCCGTGAGATGACGACCGAGACGGCGGGCTTCTACAACACGGTCGGGTTCAACGACGACACCCGCGCCTTCCTGTCGATCCCGGCGCGGCACGACGTCGCGCGGCGGGTCGATTGCGCCTTCCTCGCGCGGCTGGTCGCCGAGCATCGGCTGGAAGAGGACGAGGCGGTCGAACTGGCCCATGCGCTGACCAACGGGCTGGTCCGTTCGGCGTACCGCTTGTGACCCGGCTGAGCGAGGCGACCGCCGCCGCGCTGCCCGCCGCCGTCGCGCGGCCCGGTTACGACCGGGCGAGCCAGCGGATCGGGATCGTGCATATCGGGCTGGGCGCGTTCCACCGGGCGCATCAGGCGGTCTATACCGACGACGCGATGGCGGCGGGCGACCGTGACTGGGCCATTGCGGCGGCGTCGCTCCGTTCATCAGGGGTCTGCGATGCCCTGGCCCCGCAGGACGGGCTCTATACCGTCACCGAACGGTCGGGCGCGGGCGAGGCCGTTCGCCTGATCGGCGCGATCCGCGAGGTGACGGTCGCGGCCAAGGCGCCCGAGCGGCTGGCGGCATTGCTGGCCTCGGCGGATACGCGCGTCGTGACGCTGACCGTGACCGAGAAGGGCTATTGGCGGCGTCCAGACGGCGCGACCGATCTGGCGGGGATCGTCGCGGACGGGAACAGCATCTACCATTATCTGGCTCAGGCCGTGGTTGCGCGTCGGGCGGCGGGATTGGGACCGCTGACACTGGTGAGCTGCGACAATCTGCCCGACAATGGCCGGGTGCTGCGCGCCGGTGTGAGTGCGTTCCTCGACCATCGGGGTCAGGGTGCCGCGCGCGACTGGTTCGAGCGGGACTGGCGCTGCCCCAATACCATGGTCGACAGGATCGTCCCCGCCGTCACCGATGCCGACCGTGCGAAGGTCGAGGCGGCACTGGGGATGCGCGACGAGGCGGCGGTCATCACCGAACCCTATCGCCAATGGGTGATCGAGGACGATTTCGCCGGGGACCGTCCCCGCTGGGACGTGGGCGGCGCGCAGTTCGTCGCCGATGTCGCGCCCTATGAGACCGCGAAGCTGCGTATGCTCAACGGCGCGCATTCGGCGCTGGCCTATCTGGGGCTGGAGCGCGGGCATGCGTTCGTCCACCAGGCGGTCGCCGATCCCACCATCCGCCCGGTCGTGGAAGCATTGATGCGCGACGAGGCGGCAACCAGCTTCACCGCCGCCAAAGGCCAGGCGCTTGGTCCCTATGCCGATGCGCTGCTTGCCCGTTTCGCCAATGTCACGCTGGAGCATCGCCTGTCGCAGATCGCCAGCGACGGGTCGCAGAAGGTGGGGCCACGCTGGCTGTCATCGCTTTCGGCGCATGGCGGCGACGCGCCCGCGACGCTGACCGCGCTGGCCGCGTGGCTGCGCTTCATCCGAACGGGGCATGATGCGTCGCCCGATCCTCGCCGGGCGGAACTGGCCGGACTATGGGCCAAAGGCGATGCGGCATCGGTGGTCGATGCGCTGTTCGGGCCGGGCGGCTCGATGGCGAGTCAATGGCAGCCGACCGAGGCGCAGCGTGCGGCCCTCGTCCGCCAGGTCGCCCCATAAATTCCTCCCCTACAAAGGATTCCTCTGCGAAACGTCTGGCAATGAGGATGGTTGAGTGATTCACTGTGCGGGCAGGAGGGCATGGTGATGGTCGAGCAGCGATTGCTGGTGG
>NZ_JAXCMJ010000036.1:0-35247 GCF_038084995.1 Sphingomonas sp. 2378 | reverse complement strand
CGGCGGGCGGGGGCGGGCTCTTGCCCAGCCGGGTCTGGAGATTGACCGCGATCCGCAGCTTGCGCTCCCGCTCGAACGCCAGATTGACCGGGCGCAGATCGACGCTGACCAACTGGCCCAGCGCGTCGCGGAGGAAAAGGTCGGGAAAGACGCGCTGAAAGGCTGGCGTCGCCCCGCCCAGCGAGGCCGCCTGATTGTCGATCCGCGTGTCGAGATAATCCAGCCCGAAGCGGATGTCCTTGTCCCTGACCGGCTGGACCGCGATGCCCAGCGTCGTGACCCGCCGCTTTTCGGGCGCCAGATCGGGATTGCCGCCCATGATCGTGGTGACCAGCGTCGAGCGCCCCGTCACGAAGTCGAAAAAGGGGATGTTGGGCGTCGCCAGCACCGGCGCGACCAGTTGCGTCACGGCGGGCGCGGCCTGTGCGATGCTGACCGAGGCGTTGAGCTGGACGGGGCGGAACGGCGTCCAGTTCAGCCCGATATTGGAATTGCTCAGCCGCCCGAAATCCGACACCTGCGACACGCCCGCCATGCCGTCCAACTGCAATTCGCCGAGAAAGCCCAGCGAGCCCTCGCGCGCCGAGGCGAGGGGCAGGCTGGCATTGACGCTGGCCCCGCGCGTGGTGCGGCCGACGCCATCGTCGGGCAGCGCCAGGCTGGTGGTCGCGCGGCTGTCGATCCGGGCATAATCGGTGGTGACGGTCAGCAGCGCGTCGCCCGCGGGCAGATGGACGACGGGGCCGTTGGCGGTCGCCTTGATCCCCAGCGTGTCGGACGCCGCTCGGCTCCGGTTGCGGGTGCGAAGGGCAGCGGTCGCGGGGTCGATCGCCGCCATCGGGTCCCCGCCCGCGTCGATCGCCGCCTGAAGCGCGTTCAGCGGCACTCCCGTCTCGGAATTGCTGCGCGACGCCAGCCGGTCGTAATTGCCCGTCACCGCCCAGCTCCAGCGGCGGACGGTGCCGGTCAGCGAACCGCCCGCGTGCAGCGCCATGCTGGTCGTCCGCTGGCGCAGCACGCTGTCGGGCAGATAGCGATAGAGGAGGGTGTCATCGGCGAAGGGAAAGCCCCCCAGCCCGCCGGGCACGCGCAGCAGGGCGGGGGCAAGGCCGTTCAGTCCGCGCGTCTGGACCGCCGCCATCGACAGCATCACCGACCCCGACACCGTCTTGCCGAGCGGCGAGGCCAGGCTCGCCTCGCTATGGATCGTGTCGCTCAGCGGCTGGAGCGTGCGATAGGGCCCCAGATCGGTGACCCCCGCCGGGCTGTTCGCATAGGCGGCGAGCGTGCCCCGCATCGCCGGATCGACCGGCACCCCGGCCACAGTGACGCTCCGCCCCGCCAACAGGTCCAGGCGGGAGTCGAGGCTCGCCCCGTCGACCCCGGTCACATTGCCGCCGCCCGCGAACAGCGTGTCGGGATCGGGTACGATATCGCGCTGGCTCTGCAACACCGGGTCCTGCCGCAGATGCGAGACGTTGAAGGTCAGGCGGCGCGGCCCGTCGATCCGGGCCGAGGTGACTTCGCTATATTTGGTGCCGCCCCCGCCCTCGGTCGTGATGCCGGGCAGGAGCTGGACCGTGACCGCGCGGAATCTCTTCTTGGTGATGAAGTTCATCACCCGGACATTGGGCGGATAGCCGAAGCGCGCCGCCTCCTGCTCGGGCAATATCTCGATCCGCTCCATCGCCTCATAGGGCAGGCTCTGGAATTCGGCGAAGCCCGAGACGCGCCGTCCGTTGAGCAGCATCACCGGCTCGCCCCCGCCGGACGAACTGGTCAGCGCCTTCACCCGCTTGAGCAACTCGGTCAGATTGGGGGCGCCCATGGCGTCCAGCGCCTGGGCATCCAGCACCGCGACCGGCTCGACCGCGCCGATGACGGAGCCGGGGATGCGCTTGCCGGTGACGGTGACTTCGGCGGGCGGAGCGCCCATATCGGTCTGGGCGAAGGCCGGGGCCGACAGGCCCAGGGCGACGACCGACCATGCCGCGCGGCGCTTCGGCCGCACGCTCCCCTTAGCTCGCATCGTCCAGCCACTCCCATCGCCGACGTGAAGGCGGCAGATACTGTGGCAACCATGTCACAATTATGGCATTTTTTGAGAGAAGCTTGACATACTCTCAAAACACTTCGGCGCGACAGACAATATTGAGCATCAGGAAAGACTTGAACGAGCAGGGCGGCGCGGGGATTTTCTCCTGCCGCCTCTTCGCGGGCGGTGCGAACCCGCTCAGTTCGTCGGGACGACCGGTTCGGCGATCAGCGGGGCGGGGGCCCTTTTGCTGCGAAGGACGCCGCGCATCACGCGCACATAATGGTCCGCGCCATGCTCGATGGTGAAGCGTCGCGCCTGGTGCAGCGTGCGCCGGGCGTCCTGGGCGTGGGGACGCGCCGTGGCGATCGCGTCGGCGAAGGCGGCCTCGTCGCCGACCGGGACCAGCGTCCCCAGCGCGCCCTGCTGCAACAGCGCCGCCATCGACCGGCTGCAATCGGTGGCGATGATGCCGATATTGGCGGCCAGCCCCTCCAGGATCACCGCGGGCACGCCCTCATAGTGCGAGGACAGCAGCAGCATGTCGTACTGCCCCAGCAGCGCGGCGGGATTGGTGACATAGCCCCGGAAATCGACCCGGTCGGCGATGCCCAGCGTCACCGCCAGCGCCTCCAGCGCGGGTCGCTCCGGCCCGTCGCCGAACAGGGTCAGCGTATCGTGCGCGCGGGCCCCGCGTGCGAACCCGCGCAGCATCAGCGCGAGATTCTTCTGCGGGGCCAGCCGCGCGATGGTGGCGAAACGGCGTCCGTCCGAGCGGATCGGCGCGGGGAGCGGCTCGCGCAACGCCATGATCTGTGCCTCGGACAAGGCCGGGTCGGGGATGATCGCCACGCGGGCGGGGGAGACGCGCACGCCCTGCACGATCTCGGCGCGCATCGGCTTTTCCATGCCGACGAAATGGTCGATCGCCAGCCCCTGGATGCGCAGCCAGATACGATAGAAGGCCCGATAGAGCCGCGAGGCGTCGGTCCGGTCCAGATTGTTGCTGATCTTGGCGACCACCGGCGGGCAGTCGCGACCCAGGATCAGCTTCAGCATCACCGCGACAAAGGCATAGGTGTTGCCCGCACAGAACAGCATGTCGGGCCGCACCGCGCGCACGACGCGCGGCAGGGTGAGGACCATCCAGATCGTCTCCCAATGCGCGATCCCCGGCCAGCGGCGGGGCGGCGTCACGAAATCGAGCCCCGCGCCGACATCCTCGGCCATCGCGCCATCGGTCCGCCCCAGGAAGAGCGGCGCATCGATCCCCGTCTCCCGCCAGCGACGAACCAGGCGCAGCGCGATCCGCTCCACCCCGCCGGGCTCGAAACTGTGCAGGAAGGTCAGGACGCGCAAAATGCCGCCCGCTTCGCCCGAAGCCGTGCCCCATCACCCGAACGTCGCGGAAATCGCCCCATCGCTCCACCCATAGATCGGCCAGGGAAAATGGTCGACACCGCCCCTATAATCGGTCGTGAAGCCTCTGTCATGTTGGGGGATTCTATGGCCCGTCCCGTTTCGTCACTCGGGAGCGGATCGGCATTTATTTTTCACGCGAAGACGCGAAGGCGCGAAGAATGTGTTCGCGCGGAGGCGCGGAGGACGCAGAGAGGTCGTGCACGGGGCGTCGGCAGTCCATTTTCCTCATCCGACGTTTTGGCGAGGCGCTGCCGCGCGAGCCTGATTCCTCTGCGTCCTCCGCGCCTCTGCGCGCAAAAAAAGGCGACGTCGCCCGGATTTCAGGCCGGATCGACATTCCCCATTCCTCCCCTGCAAGGAGTGGCAGGTGGATTGCCTCCCAGGCAATCCAGATCATGCCGGGGGCATGATCGACCTGCCACTGGGGACCATGCGAAGCATGGTGGAGGGGTGTCCCCCTATCGAGAGCGCGACACCCCTCCGTCAGGCCTTCGGCCTGCCACCTCCCCTTGCAGGGGAGGAATGGGGGAATGTCCATCAGCGCCAATTCCCGCTTGCCTTCGCGCCCAAAGCCACCCACCCGCCGACAGGATGAACGACGCAAGCGGACAGGGGCGCGGGATCGGGTCTGTCGCCACCTTGGGGCTGTTGACCCTGGTGGCGCTGATCGTGCGGGCGCAGGCTTTGGGCAATCCGGTGATCGGGTTCGACGAGCAATTCTATCTGCTGGTCGGCGACCGGATGCTGCACGGCGCGCTGCCCTATGTCGATATCTTCGACCGCAAGCCGATCGGGCTGTTCCTGCTCTATGCGGGCGCGCGGACGCTGGGGGGAGACGGATTCCTTGCCTATAAGCTGGTCGCGACCGGCTTCGTCGTCGCCACCGCCTACGGGGTGCAGCGGATCGCGCGGGCCTTCGCCCCGCCTATGGCCGCGATCGGGGCGGCGATCCTCTATATCTTCTGGCTGAACCTGATGGAGGGGGAGGGGGGGCAGTCGCCCGTCTTCTACAATGCGCTGATCCTGGTCGCCGCAGCGATGATGCTGCGCGCGGTGGAGCGGCGCGCGTCGCTCTTCGCCTGTGGGGCGGGCGCGATGGCGGCGATCGGGCTGGCGCTCCAGATCAAATATTCGGTGCTGCCCGAAGGGTTCGCCTTTGGCTGTATCCTGCTCTGGTGTGGGTGGCGCGATCGGATGGCGCCGGTCCGGCTGGCGGGGATGGCGCTGGCCTGGGTCGCGCTGGCGCTGTTGCCGACTTTGGCCGCCTGGGGGGCCTATGCCGCGATGGGGGAGGGGCAGGCCTGGCTCTTCGCCAATTTTCTCTCGCTCGGCGGACAGGCGGCGCGGCCCCTCGCGACCGAGCTGGAGGGGCTGGCCGCCTGTGTCGGCATCCTGCTGCCGCTCGCCCTCGTCATCGCGCTGGGGCGGCCATGGCGGCATGTCGCGGCGGAGCGGCGGGAGGGGTTTCGCTTTTTGCTGGTCTGGCTGGCGGTGACGGCGGTCGCGGTGCTGCTCTATGGCCGGTTCGGCAGCCCGCATTATGCCATGCCCATCGTCCTGCCCGCGACCATCGTCGCCGCACCGGTGCTGGGCCGCTGGCGGCGCGGGTGGCTGGCGGCGCTGGTCGCGGTGATCGCGCTGGCGGGGCAGGTCGTGCTCGCCTTGAGCGAACGCGCCAAGGGCGGTCGCGCCGAGGCCTTGGCCGTCGCGCGCGCCGCCCTCCCCGAACGGGGGCCGGGCCGAGGCTGCCTCTATGTCTATGACGGCTACCCCGCGCTCTACATGCTGACCCATAGCTGCCTGCCGTCGAAATGGGTGTTTCCCGGCCATCTCAACACGCTGGACGAAGCGAGCGCGAGCGCGATCGGCACCGATCCCGTCGCCGAGGTCCGCCGCATCCTGGCCGCGCGACCGGGGGCGATCGTCGACGACTATCCGCGCTTCGAGTTCGGCAACCCCGCGACACGCAAGGTGCTGGGCGAGGTGCTGGCCCGGGACTATCACCTCGCCGCCTGCGTCCCCACCGGGCCGAGCCGGGTGCGGCTGGTCTATCGACGCGGGCCGGGGCCCATGCCCGCCCATTGCCCGAGCGAGGCGATGCTGGCGATACGCTGACCAGGAACCGTATACGATATCGACAAGTCTGGCGGGGTTCGTCAGGATGGCGATCATGATCCCCGTCCTCCTCGCAGCACTTCTCGCCCCCTCGACGCCAGAGACGGTCCGCACGACCGGCAATCCGATCCTGTCCGACGGACGCTATTACTCCACCGACCCTGCGCCGCTGGTCGATGGCGATACGCTGTGGATCCTGGCGGGGCGGGACGAAGCGCCCGATGGGGTCAACGACTTCATCATGAACGAGTGGCAGTTGCTGTCGACCAAGGACCCCGCGAGCGGCGTGTGGCGGCATTTCCCCGCCATCGCCCGGCCGGAGGCGGTCTTCGCCTGGGCCGAGCCGGGCCGCGCCTATGCCGGGCAGATCGTGAAGGGGCGGGACGGGCGCTTCTATCTCTATGCCCCGGTGCTCCAGCGGGCGGGGGATGCCAGGGACCGGTTCGCGATCGGCGTGGCCGTCGCCGACCGCCCGACCGGGCCGTGGCGCGATGCGCATCCTTCGGGCCCGATCATCTCGCAGCAGACGCCCGTCGCCAACGACATCCAGAATATCGACCCCAGCGTGCTGATCGACGATGACGGGCGCGTCTATATCTATTGGGGCACCTTCGGGCGGCTGCGCGCGATGGAGCTGGCCCCCGACATGGTCACCCCCAAGGGGCCCGAACAGGTCGTCACCGGGGCGACCGGTTTCTTCGAGGCGCCCTGGATCATGAAGCGGCGCGGCACCTATTATCTGCTCTATGCCGCCAATAATGCCGGGCCGGACAGCCCCTGCACCCCGACGCTTTATCATGCGTGCCAGGCCTATGCCTCCGCGCCGTCGCCGATGGGGCCATGGACCTATCGCGGGGTGGTGCTGCGCCCGGTATCGTCCACCACCTCCCATGCGGGGGCGGTGGAGTATAAGGGGCGCTGGTATCTGACCTATCATACGGCGGATGCGAAGGGCGGGGGGCATTTCCGCCGTTCGGTCGCGCTCGATCCGATGGACTGGGACGACAGCGTCTCGCCCCCCGCCATCCGCCCGGTCACGCCGAGCAGGGCGCCCGCTCCGCTGCCTCCACCGACCCGCAACATCGCCCCGAGCGCCCGGGCCAGCGCGTCGAACCAGCCGGTGCCGGTGCAATATTGGATCGCCGCGCTCAACGACGGCAAGGTCCGCCGCGCGCCGCTGCCCCCCGATATGTGGGGCAACTGGACGCGGGCGAACCCCGCCGGCGCCTGGATCGAGTATCGCTGGCCCCGCGCCGTCACGCTGAACGCCAGCCGCATCCGCTTCTTCGCCGACCATCCCGCCGGGGCCGGGGAGGGCGTCGCCCCGCCCGCCGCCTGGCATCTGGAATATTGGGACGGCGGATGGAAGCCGATCGCAGGCACCTATCCCACCGGCACGGACGGGTTTCAGGAGGTCCGCTTCCGACCCGTCACCACCCGCTGCCTGCGCGCGGTGCTGGAGGCGTCGGGGTCGAAGGACCGCCATGCCGGGCTGGCCGTGGAGGAATGGGAGGCGCTGTCACCGGGTATCGCCAAGCCGATGCCGCGTCCCGACGCCATGCCGTCATCCTGCTGATCCGCTGCGGTGAAATGGCGTCGCACCTGTCATTCACTCTTTCCCCTTGCAGGGGAGGGAGGCGGGGCGGCCTGGGGCCAATCGACATTCATGCTCCTTCTTCCCTCTCCCCTCTGAGAGGGGCGAGGGAAGAAGGGCATGTCTGAATCTCGATCCGGCCTGGAGAGCGGGCGGTCCTACAAAGCTGACTATGCGCCCCACGCGATTTGCTTCATTATGGTTTTCCCTATAACCCTAAACAAGGCCCGTCCGAACGGCGTCCTGTTCAAGCTTATGAGGAGCCGATGCGCCGGGACGATCTTTGCCATGCGGTTCGCGAGCGGCTCCAGCGGCTGCCCGAGCCGCATGCCGCGCATTATGGCGTGGTCCCGCTGCCGCCCCCGGAGGAGGGCATCCCGCTGGGCACCGCCATGGCCAGCCACCAGCGCGCGATCGAGGCGCTGGCACGAGTGCGTGCGCTCGCGGCGGACATGGCCGATCCCTATGTCGTCAGCCGCCTGCTCGTCCGGCGCGAGGCGGTGAGCAGTTCCTCGATCGAGGGGACGAACAGCACGCTCGACGAACTCCTTTCGCTGGAAGAGGAGGCGGGCGAGGAGCAGCGCGACGCCGCGCGCCAGGTGCGCGACTATGCGCTGACGCTCGACCGGCTGATCCCGCGCGCGGCGGGGGAGGGGCCCGCCCTCTTCACCCCCGAACTGGTCGCCGAGCTTCATCGCGAGGTGATGCGAAGCGACCCCCGCTATGCCGATGCGCCGGGTGCGCTGCGCACCCATGTCGTGTGGATCGGGGGCGGGGGGCATGACATCGCCTATTCCACCTATAATCCCACCCCGCCCGACAGGATCCACGCCTGTCTGGCCGAGAGCATGGCCTATATGCGCGGCCAGGGGATGCAGGTGATGACGCAGAGCATCGTCGCGCGGCTGGCCATCGCCCATGCCCATTTCGAGGCGGTCCACCCGTTCCGCGACGGCAATGGCCGCGTCGGGCGGCTGCTGATGCCGCTGATGATGGCGGCGGACGGCCAGGTCCCGCTCTATCTCTCGCCCTATATCGAGGCGAACCGACAGGCCTATCATGACAGCCTGAAGGCCGCGCAGCAGCGGCTGGACTGGAGCGCGGCGATCGCCTTCATCGCCGATGCCATTACGGGCACGGTCGACGAACTGATGGTCACCCGCGCCGCCCTGACGCGGCTGGTCGCCGCCTGGCACGGGCGACGCGCCTTTCGGCGCAACTCCGCCGCGTCGCGCGCGCTGCCGCTGCTGGCCGATTATCCGGTGATCACCGCCAGGCGGCTGGGCGAGCGGCTTCGGGTCTCCGCCCCCAGCGCGCATGGTGCGATCGAGCAACTGGTCCAGGCCGGAATCCTGCACGAACGCACCGGCTATAGCCGCAACCGCGTCTTCGCCGCGACCGAGGTGCTGGGCATCCTCAACCGTCCCTTCGGCGCCGAGCCGATCGAGGACGTGCGATAGGGGCGACGGGAGCTATCGCATATCCTCGATCTTCAGGTTCCTGACCTTCACCGCCTTCCCCTCGCGATCGGTGGTGAGGACTGGGGGGGGCTGCTGCAACTTGTTCATGAGCTTGGGTATCGCGGCCGATCCACGAGCCTTGGGCTCCTCAGCAACAGGAGGAGCGCGGCGGACAGGATGACCAGCGCGATCAGCGTCAGGATGGGAATATCCGTGCTGGCGAACCGGCCGAGCAGCATCGCGAAAAGGGGCGGTCCCATGGCGGCGCCGAGCAGGAAGCTGACATTATGCCATGCGTAGATGCGGGAGATCGCACGCTGCCCGAAATATCGTCCAACGAGGATCGAGAGCAGGTCGGTCTCGGCGCCCATCGCAACACCCATCAACACGCTCATCGTGACGGCGGAGACGCCGATGCTGTCGATGCGGAGCAGGATGCCCAGCGCAGCCGCGGCGCACAGCACGCCGCCCGCGCCGACGATCGGGACGGGGAAACGATCGAGCAGCCAGCCGAACACCAGCCTGCCGGCAATCATCGCGACACCGGCGATCGACGACAGCATCGCGATCTGCGGCAGCGTGCCGGCCCCACGCTGGAGCATCAGCGCGACGAAATTCGCGGTCAGCGCGTAGCTGGTCATTCCGAACAACAGGAAGACCGCGATGATGATCCAGAAGGCACGGGTCCGCAGCGCCTGGGCCACGGTTAGACCCGATGATACCGCCGGCTGGTCGATGCGGACGGGATCGGCCGCATCGGCGAAGGGGACGCCCGCCTCTGCCGGATCGTCACGCACGAACAGGGCGACGAGCGGCAGCACGAGCAATATCAGGCCCGCCGCCAGGGCATGGAAGGCATGGCGCCAACCGAAGGCTTCGCTGATGGACTCGACGGCCATCGGCAGGATCGCGCCGCCCACGCCCTGGCCCGCCACCGCAAGGCCGAGCGCGAAGCCGCGGCGACGGTCGAAGAAGCTTTTGGTTGCGGGGGTGCAACTTTCCCTTCGCGCGTGGGGGGCGGGGGGCTCAGCCGCGTCGCGATATGAAGCGGGCGGCCGCCTCCAGCGCGGGTACGGTCATGGCGATGGTCTGATCGATCAGCTCTTCGAGCGACAATATGGCGTGTCCGCGAAAGGCGAAATTGTCACGCGCCGCCAGCCCGACGATCATCGCGAAATGCTGCTGGGAAAAAGCCAGCTCGAATTGCGATGTGGTCAGGTCGAGCAGGGCGGCCATCCGCTCCATCAGGGACACCGCGAGTCCGCGCCGCGCGTTGAACGGGTCGTCGCGGCGATGCGGATCGAACCCGATCCGCGTCGTATATTGCAGCAGCAGCCGCGCATAGCTGTGGTGGCCGTTCGCGTCGATCTGCTCCGACATCGGCAGGAACACCGCCTCCAGCAGACTGCCGAGGTCATCCGTCAAGCCGCGCTCTTCGGCCTGGCGGATACATTCCTGGCGCCGCATGACGATGTGTCGCATCCGGATCGCGAAGATGGCGTCGATCAGCCCGTCACGCCCGCCGAAATGATATTGCACCGCGAATTTGTTCGCCTGACCCGCTGCGGCCGCGATCTCCTGTAGCGACGGCGTATCGATGCCGTGCGTCCCCATCAACCGCTCGCCGGCGTCGGCAAGCCGGCGCTTGGACGGCGTTTCCTCGCCCTCGATATCGAACAGCGTCACGGGCCTGGGATGAGCGATGAGTCTGGGCATAGCGGGTCAGGATAGAGGCGTCGGGGAATAAATCGATCGTCGCTTTTTGAGCAGCCGGTCTCGGCTCGGAGCCCCGAACATTCCCGGATCACCGCCTGTTCCTATCCCCCATACCGATCCAGAGCGTCCGTCAGAATGCGGCTATACATCCGATGGGTCGGACTTACGCGACAAACACCGGCGCTGGATGGCGCGATGCCGAGCGAGGCCGCGGGGGTGAAGGTGAGTTCGCCGAAATAGACGCCGTCGCGACCATCATACAGGTCGACGCGAACGAATGCGAACGGTGCCGACAGCGCGCGCGCAGCGGCGATCATCATGTCCAGCCGGTTTCGCGTCGCCATGGCGAAGCCCTTTGGCGCGGTCAGGCCATCATTCTCATCCATCGGATCGAATTGCGGGACGCGGAACAGACGACTCCAGGGATGCCCGAACCGTCCATGGTCGATCTGGCACAACAGGGGTTCGCCATGGATGCAATGGAATTTGTAATCGTCGGGCGGTCCCGGTCGATGCGCCGGTATCAGCGTTTCGACGATGATCTTTCGCGGCAATCGCCAATATTGCATTTCGCGCAGGATCGCGGCGTAATCGATCGCAGCGAGGTCATACAGGTCCCGCAAAGAGGCAGGATCGACGAGATCGCGCAGGAAGACGACGCCGCCACTGGCATGGGTCGGCTTCGCGACGGCGTGCGTACCGATATGGGTACGAAGCCGATCGAAGAGCCGCTCGGGCGAGGCCGACGTCTCGACCGGCATGACGGCCAGCGTTTCCGGAACATGCAGGGCAGGGAAACGTCGCTGTGCCTCGGCCTTTGCCCGTTGCTTGTCGACAAAGGCCCGCTGCGATGCCGACCAGTTCGGATCGATCATCCGGTCGTAGATGACGTCGTTGATCAGCGCATCGGGATGGCGGGGCGGGAGGGGGGCGCGGCCGAACTTGCGCTCGAATGGCACCGACGCCACGCGATGATTGGCGGCCCGCGTCATGGGGCCGCTCGAACCGTCAGCCCCGTCTCCGTTCGAGCCATCATGCGAAGGTGACGACGTGCTGCCCATGGTCATGAATCCCGGTCGAGGTCAGAGGGGCCCCAGGGCGACGCGCAGCGCATATGGCCGGATGTCATGGCAATAAGGCGATGCGCATCGACAGGGGGGGCGATGCTATTGGCGTCGCATCGCGAACGCGCCGATCACCGCGAGACCGCCCAGCGCGGCGCCCACCCCCATGATACCGGCTTTCCGTCGCCGTGCGGGATGGCGCCGCCCGCCGTCGATACCGCTGGGGCTTGCGGGTGGCGTGAACAGCGCGCCGCTGCCGTCCTCACCGGGATCGGCCTTGCGGCTCCAGCTGTCCATGAAGCCGTTCATGATCCCGGCGGCCAGATTGGGGACGAGCAGCTGGTTCAGCTTCAGGACGATCGCGGGGGCACCGATCGCGGTCGTATTGCGGGGGTGGTCGGCAATCCGGACGACCGCCTTTGCCACGGTTTCCGGCGCCAGCGAACCGGGGGGCAGCGACAGCCTGGCGCCCGTATGATTCCCGGCATGGTCGATGCCGGGCGTGTCGACGAAGGTCGGATAGACATCGCAGATATGGATGCGCGGATGCTTCGACAGTTCGCCGCGTAGCGCCTCGCTAAACCCGCGCAGCCCGAATTTGCTGGCCGAATAGGCGGCGGCATAGGGTGTCGCGACAAAGCCGCCGACCGAGATCATGTTGATGAAGATACCATGATCCTGCGCCAGGAAGATGGGTAGCACCGCATGCGCGTCATTCATATGGCCGATCAGATTGGACGCCACGACCTGTGCATGATCGGCGATCGGAACGTCCTCATAGCGTCCGACGACCCCGACGCCGACATTGCTGAACCAGACATCGATTCCACCGAGCGCCTGGGCGGCCTCCGCCGCGAAGGCGGCCACCGCCGGCGCGTCGGTGACGTCGAGGACGCGCACATCGACCTGCCCGCCCGCGGCACGGCACTTCGCGGCGATATCATCGAGCCCCGCTTGCCCTCTTGCAGCCAGCATCAGCCGCGCGCCGTCCCCGGCGAACGCCATGGCGGTCGCCGCCCCGATGCCGCTGGAGGCACCGGTGATGACGACGCGTTTTCCCGTTCGATCCCCTGCCATGCCGTTCACCTCTACTGGAAAGTAGAAAAACACGACGATTACAGACGGTTGTCGTTCCCGCCGAGGCCAGGATGGGAGAGGTTCGGCAACGCCATGTCGTCATGCCCTCGGGATCGCCACCGGCCGATGCGTCCCCGGAGCATGCGTCTCGGTGCCGTCATGCCGGGAACAGGGGCAGAGCGAGACGGCCGGGTTGTTCCAGACGATGATCGTCCCACCCCAGCAACTCGCCGACCGTGTGTTTGGCGAAGAAGGCGGGTGTGCAGCGATGCGCGGTCGGGGGCGACGGATCGGGCGCGACCCGACCAACAGGCTGATCCATATTGAAACCGGGAACCCCGCTTGCCCCCCGATATTGAAGGAGAAAATGCACGGATCATAATGTGATAGACGAAATTCAGCAGCGCCCGGAAGCGGCTCGGGCCCCAACCGGATCGACAGAGCAGCGCGAGGGCCTGTTGCGCCTCCTGCAATTGCTGGAGGCGCGGGATTATGCGTTCGTGACGCCGACACCCGCCACCCATGCGCGGGTGCTGGTCAATCGCGGGGGTCGGCCTGCGACCGATTTGCGGGACATATTGGGCTGGAGCCTGCCCTTCTCGCCGTCCGTCCTGGACGCCGAGCTGCGCGCCGCCCTGGAGGGAGCGGCGATGCTGGTCGAACGCGATGACGGGTTCCTGCAAGCCGCGCTGCGCGTGTCGCGGGTCGAGGGGACGCTGTTCCTCCATTCCGCCTATCCGACCACGGCGACGGACTCCGTGTTTCTGGGGCCGGACAGCTATCGGTTCGCCAAGCTGATCGTCGGGCGGATGGACACGGGCGCGCGGCGCATCCTCGATTATGGCGCGGGGGCCGGGGTCGGCGGGATCGTCGCGGCGCGGGTCGCGCGCGGCGCCCATCTGACGCTGGCCGACATCAACCCGCGCGCGCTGTTCCTGGCGTCGATCAACGCCGAACATGCCGGTGTCGCGCACAGCGTGGAGCGGGTGTCGGCGCCAAAGGAACTGACCGACTCCTTCGACCAGATCGTCACCCATCCGCCGTTCATGATCGATGCGGATCGCAGGGCCTACCGCGATGGGGGCGACCTGTATGGCGGCCGGCTTTCGCTCGACTGGACGCTTCAGGCGCTGGCACTGCTCAAGCCGAAGGGACGGCTGATCCTCCATACGGGAGCCTCGGTCGTCGAAGGGCAGGATGTGCTGCGAAAGGCGCTGGCCGAGCATCTGCCCGCGACCGGATTCGAGATCGACTATTCCGAACTCGACCCCGACATCTTCGGCGACGAACTGGAAAAGCCGAGCTATGTCGATGTCGAACGGATCGCGGCGGTGGGGTTGGTCGTGGGGCGGGTGGGACTGTGACGTCCCACAAAGCCGATCGGCCAACGTCAGGGGGCATGCATGGCCCTGCGCCGTCGAAGCCAATGCAGGATGCCGGTCGCCCATAGCAGCGAGGGGACGAGGCCCGTCACCACGGCCAGGATGCGGGTCGCCAGGCCTCCGACCGTACCGTCATGCAGCGTGCGGATCCAGCTCGCCACGGCGGTTCCGCTATTGGCACGGCGGACATCGTGCACCGCCAGCACCTGTCCCGAGACCCGGTCGATGAAGACGTAGCTTCCCGGAAAGCGCGCATGGGGGTCGCCGGGCACCTGGAGGCGCACGCGGATCGGTGCGTCGGGCGCGCCGGGCATGTCGATGAAGACGATCCGGCCATCCGGCAACGCCCGATGCGCCACGTCGAACGCTCGCACGATCGTCGTGCCCGCACCCGGGCCGCCCATGGACTTGGGAGCCGGAATGGCAGCGGGCCGCAACAGGACCTGGGTGACGGCAGGCAGCGCGAGCAATATGCCGGTCGCGACCAGCACGAACAGCAGCGCCATGCTCCAGAGACCGGACAGCTTGTGCAGGTCGCGCAACCGGCGGATCGGTGCCGCGTCGCGTTTGAAGGCGACCGCCTTGCGCCAGCTTCCGCGCGGCCACCAGACCGCGATGCCGGTGGCCAGCAACAGGAGCATCGCCACGCCCGACCAGCCCACCACCTGACCGCCCAGGTCGCCGGCCAGCAGCGCCATGTGAAGCTGGTAGAGCCAGCTCATCAGATAGCCGCCCCAGGGTTCGGCACGGACGATCCGCCCGCCATCGGGCGAGAACCAGACCATCATCCGATCGGCGTGATGGCCGTGACCGGACGACGGATAGAAGCGCGCCGGGATCGCGCCGCCTTCGCCCGTCACCTCGATGGTCCATTTGCCGGCGGGATCGTGCCAGCGGGCACGCCCTGCCGCCAGGGCCCGATCCCAGACCGGCGACGTCAGGTCCGGCGCACCGTCGCTCCGCCCGCCCTCGACCACGGGATGAAGCGCGGCGTCGATGCCGGTGTAGAACACCAGCGCCGATCCGGTGAGGCCCAGCACCGCGAACAGCAACCCCAAGCCCATGCCCAGCCAGAGATGAACATCGCGCACCAGGATGCGCGCGCGCGATGCCGTCGATCGGCGATGGCCGGGCATCAGAATCGCGTCGCCAGCGCCACCTCGAACGATCGCGGCGCGCCGATATAGATGTTGGTGGTCGGATAGCCGGAATATTCGCCGTAGAAGGCGTTGGTCAGGTTCCGGCCGCGCAGCGTCAGGGTCGCCTGCGGCGCGACCGGGAACGACAGGCTGGCATCCGGCACGATATGCCCGGCGACCCGGATGGTGTTGGCGGTGTCGGTATAGAAGGCGCTGGCATGTCGCAGGAAGCCGCCCAGCGTCACCGTGCCGGCGATGGTATAGAGCGCCGAGGCGTTGACCGTGGTCGAGGGCACGTTGATCGGGCGGTTGCCGCTACGATCGATCCGCACGCCCCCGACCAGCTCGGAAAGCGCGTCATATTGCGCGTCGGTGTAGGACACGCCGCCCGACAGGCGCAGCGCCTTCACCGGAGAGAGGACGCCGGACAGCTCGACGCCCTGCGAGGACTGCCGCCCGCCCTGCACGGCCAGTGCCGGGTTGTCGGGATCGCGCGTCAGGATATCGCGCTGTTCGATCCGATAGGCCGCGCCGGTGACGCTCGCGCGCCCGCCCCAGCCACTTGCCTTGAAACCGGCCTCATAGGCACGCCCCTTCGTCAGCCGGAAGCGGCTGTTGGCGATCGAGGCCAGCAGGATCGAGGATACCGGCGATACCGCCGTCGTATATTGCGCATAGAGCGTCAGGCCCGGTGTCACGTCCCAGGTCGTGCCCGCACGCCACGAGACGGGATCGAAGGTCGGACGGTTGCGATCGACCGCACCGGTGGCATTCTGGATCGTCGCGCGGTCCAGTTCCATATGGTCCCGGCGTATCCCGCCCACCAGCAGCCACTTCGGCGTCAGGTTCAGCGCCTCCTCCGCGAAGACCGAGGTCTGTTTCAGCCTGGAATCGAAGGTGACGTTGCCGGCGGTGAAGATCGCGGTCCCGGTGGGCAGGGGCAGGACGGCCGGGTTGCGCACGTCCACCGCCGGGAGGGCGGAGGTGGAGGCGGTCTGCCGCAGGCTGACGAAATCGGTGTCGTTATGCTCGACGCCCAGGCTGAAGCGGTTGCGCAGGCCGATGATCCGGCTGTCATGTCCGATCACCCCGCGCGCGTTCCAGAACCGGTGATCGTGGCGGAAATCCTGATAGGTCTGGCGAAAGCTGCCGCTCGGGAACGCCGGGGTGGGCGAGACGAAGGTCTGGCTGTCCGCCAGCAGGAACGCGCGCTTGGCGGTATAGCCGGTCAGGTCGAGCGCGAAGGTCCAGCCGCTGCCGATCGACCAGTCCAGCCGTGAGCGCAGCGTCGTTTCGTCGGCACCGGAATAGGCGCCCCGGGGATTGTAGTTGCGGCGACGCAAGCCGCGATCGGCGACCAGACCGTTCGCCGTCGTGACGGTATCGGTCGGGTGCAGCGCATATCGGCCGGGGATCAGCGGCAAACCCTGATAGGTGGCGTCGTAACGATCCTCGAAATGATCGACCGCGACGAGCAGCGAGAACCGGTCGCTCGGCCGCCATAATGCGCTGGCGGTCAGTCCGGCCGAGAAGCTGGCGTTGTCGTCGACATCGTAGAGACTGTCCGACCGCTGGTAGCTGGCGTCCGCGCGCACCGCGATCGTCGACGAAACCGGCAGGTTGACCCCGCCGCCTGCGAACACCGTGTCGAAGCTCCCGACCGACAGCAGGGTATCGAGATGGCGTTCGCCCAGCACGGGCTTGCGCGTGACCTTGTTGATGACGCCGGCCAGCGCGCCTTCGCCGTAGAGGACCGACGCCGGGCCCTTCAGCACCTCGATACGGTCATAATGCCAGTTGTTGCTGTCGCGCTGGACGACGGTCGATGCCGACACCCGCACCCCGTCCTGAAGGATCGAGACGGTGTTGCCGGCGAAGCCGCGCAGCGAGACGACCGCCGGGTTACCCGGCACGTTGCCCGCGATCGCGCCGACCACGTCGTTGAACGTCTCCCGCGCGGTGCGGAGGCCGCGAAGCTGGAGATCGTCCTGCGTCAGCACCTCGACGCTCGCCGGCGTCTCGCGGATCGAAAGGCCGAGCCGACTGTCGGCCTGCGCCTGATCGTCCAGCTTCAGCGGATCGCGCTGGCCGGTGACGACGATCGTCGCATCGGTGCGATCGTCGGCGGTGTCGCGGGTCTGTGCCGCGACCGGCACGGCCAGCAGCAGGCAGGACGCAGCCGCGCCGACCGGAAGATGTGTTCGAAGCATGGAAATACCTTTGACCGGCCCGACGCCCAGGGCGCGGTCCGCGGTTCATGGACGCGCCGGATCAGGCGCGTGGAACGACAGGTCAAAGGGAGGCCGGCGGTCCTCGCAGCGGCGGACGGAGATAGGCGGGACATGAGGGGGGCCGCGGAACCGTGGCGATCAGGCCAAGCGCCAGGACGAATGCGATCAGCGCGGCGAGCTGGACGGGATCGATCGCGCCCAGCATCGCGGCCGACAGACCGGAGAAGGCACAGGGCGTCTCCGCCTTGCCATGGTCCTTCGGCCCGCCATGGTCGGGCATGTCACCATGCAGGCCCGGCATCGCCATCGTCATCGCGCGCGGCGCGGTGCCCGGGCAGAGGGTGACGGTGATCCGCCCATGATCGGTGTCGATCATGTAGCCGACGGGGACCAGCAGCTTCAGCAGCAGCGTCGCCGCGCAGATCAGCACGGCAAGATGGCGTTGCGCCAGAAGATGCCGGACGGCGTGCACGGAGAAGGCCCTAGCGTTGCCATGCGGTTGCGTCACTTGGACATTCCGCCCCGCTCCGGCTTTCCCCTAGCGCGCCCCGGTCAGGCTATGGAGACACCCGGGCCCAACCCCTCCCCTTCAGGGAGGGGTTGGGGTGGGGCATCTCCGCACGCGCCGCATTTGGAGAAGCGCCCCAGCCTCCGACGGGTCGATCAGCCGAACAGCCAGGTGCCGAGCAGACGGTGAAAAGGGAAGGTGAAGAAACCGGCGACCAGCAGGGCGCCGATCACCATGCCGTGCACCGCCCGTCGATGCCGGGCCACATCGTGGTGACGCGCCGTCCACCAGATCAGCGGCACCTGCACCAGCGTCCAGAACGACAGGAGGTGGATGACGGAGAACCGCCCCGGCCCGGAGACGTGAATGAACAGCGAGCAGATCGCCGTCGCCAGCATGGCGACGATCCACAGCTTGCCGATCGTCCGGTGTCGCCGGTCGCCGCGCACGCGCAGCAGCATGACCGGCGTCAGCGCGGTCGCGACGAGGATGGTCGCAAGGTGCAGCCAGATCAGCGCCGGCACCATCCGCCACTGATCGTGCCCCCGCAGGATCGCTGCGACGGCCGCGACGAACAGGATGACCGCACCAGCCGACAGCAGGCGGTCGATCCGTTCCGGCCGCACGGAGGCGCGGGGCGCGGCGGGATGAGCGACGGACGCCATCATGCCTCCGATCCCTCGCCCGACACGCCGGAACGATGGCCGAGGCGGGTCAGGACCAGCAGGACGAACGGCGTTACGACCACCATGGCGACCAGCCCGGCGACCGGCGACACCATGCCCGCGACGAAGCCGGTCGCGGCGATGACGAGCGGCGACCACATCGAACGCCGCAACTGTCGGGCATCCTCCGCCACGTCGGGATCGCCTTTCGACAGGTGCCGCATCGCGACGGTGATGACCCGGACATTGGCGAGCCCGACCAGCAGCAGATAGGCCGTGTAGAAGCCGATCGCGACGCGCATCAGCGAATAGTCGCTCAGCACCGCGGTCGGGAACGGCATGAAGGCGATCGCCATCAGCAGCAGCAGGTTGGCGCGGACCAGCGCCGGATCGGCCGCGTCGATCATCGCCATCAGCCGGTGATGCCCGGTCCAGAACCGGCCGATGACCAGGAAGCTGATGATGAAGCCGATATAGTTGGGCAGCAGGTTCGCCAGCGCCTGCGCCAGTGATGATTCCGTGACGGCGTGCAATTCCGGCAGGCGCACCTCGATCACCAAGAGCGTCATGGCGATCGCGAACACCGCATCCGAGAAGAAGGTCAGCCGTTCGAGTTTGGCGTGTTCACGGTCGTTCGTCATGGTCGTCCCCCCAGCGCCGCATCTTCACCGCAGGTCGACGCCAAGGCAAGCCGAAGAGAAGGCCGAGCGCAAGGCCCGGTCATCGAAACGCTTCCGGCCGTTCACCGCGGACACGTCAGGGCCGATCGAGACGATCCCGGCCGTTTCGATCGCCTTGCGTTCCAGGAAGCGTCTCGGTCAGGTCGCGAAGCTGGTCGAACGGGAGAGCGCGTCCCACCGGTCGCGTTCCTCTTTCATCGCCTCCAGCTTCTGATCGACCAGGCCGAGCGCGTCGGCACCGAGGAACAGCCGTGTGGGCGGCGTTTCCGCGTCGATCAGGGCCAGCAGCGCCTGCGCGGCCTTCGCCGGATCGCCCGGCTGGTGGCCGCTCTTGGCCTGCCGTGCCGCGCGCAGCGGGTCCATGACCGCGTCATAGTCGGCGATGCTGCGCGGCGTGCGGTCCATCGAGCGCCCCGCCCAATCGGTGCGGAACTGACCGGGGGCGAGCGCGGTGACGCGGATGCCGAAGCCCGCGACCTCCTTGCCGAGCGCTTCCGAAATGCCCTCCAGCGCGAATTTGCTGCCGCAGTAGAAACCGATCCCCGGCATGGTGATGAACCCGCCCATCGACGTCACGTTGACGATATGGCCCGCCCGGCGCGCGCGCATGGCGGGGAGCACCGCCTTCATCATCGCCACCGGCCCGAACACATTGGCGGCGAACTGACGCTGGAGATCGTCGATCGACGATTCCTCGACCACGCCCTCGTGACCATAGCCCGCATTGTTGACCAGCACGTCGACCGCACCCGCCCTCCGCTCCGCGCGGGCGACGGCGTCGGGGATGGCGGCATAGTCGGTCACGTCCAGCACCAGCGGATGCGCGCGATCGGGTTCGAGCGCCGCGAACGCATCGGCGTCGCTCTCGCGCCGGACGGTGCCGATGACCCGGTGTCCGGCATCGAGCGCCCCTTGCGCGAAGGCGCGACCCAGGCCCGAGCTGACACCGGTGATGAGGAAGGTCTTTGGCGAGACGGCGTTCATACGATAACCCTGTGAAACCGGATAACTATATCATGATATAGGTGCGTATGACGCTAAGCAAGCCCAACGGCTCCCCCGGCGAACGGGGAGCGCCCGTCCGCCAGCGGGTGCTCGAAGCGGCGGAACGGCTGCTCCGCTCGGGCAAGGCCGGATTTTCGATGCGCGATCTGGCGGCCGAGGCGGGGGTCAGCTTTGCCACGCCCTTCAACCAGTTCGGCAGCAAGGCTGGCGTCATGCACGCCCTGTCCGGCCGACGGATCGAGACGATGGCGATGCGCTATGCCGCGGCGACGCCGCCAGTGGACAGGGCAGGCCGTATCAGGCTGGCGGTCGCGGTCGCGGTCGCCGTCATGCTGGAAGAGCCGGACGTGAACCGCGCCGTGATGGGATCGCTCGGCACCGCCGGCCCGGCTCGAACCGATGCCCTGGAACGATCCGCGGCCTTTTGGGCGCTGGCATGGACGGGCGAGGCCATGGTCGGCGTTTCACGTCGACCATCGGCCAGCGACGGACCTTACCAGCTCGCCCTCGCCTTTCGCGGGGCCTTGTCCTTCTGGTCGGCGGGCGAGCTATCCGACGACGAACTGCGTCAGGCGGCCCTCGCCATCGCCGACACGCTGGCGCCCGTTCCGCCTCACTTGCCGTGCCGGGCGTCGCCCGGATAACCAAGGGGTCGGGCGATCACGGAAAGCGGAATGGCCCCGGAAGAGGGAAGGGTTCCCTTGGGGTAAGGCGAACGCGATGAACCAGGGCGACCCGCAGGTCCCAAACGACCTCCGGCAGACGATTTAACCTTAATTATACAATATCGTGCCATTTGGGTGCCATGCCCGTTCGAAGATCGCTCAAGCACGTTTTCGCGGCCCCTGGAAACGCCGAACCAAAGTCGCTTACTTTCCGAAGCGATCGGCGAGGGTCGGTCAGCCTGCTCGGCGTCCTCGCACTGCTCAGCCTGATCGGCACCGCGGCCTTTGCCGTCGAACTGGGGCAAGGTTACCGATCGAAGATCAGCCTGCAGGGCCCGGCCGATGCCGCGGCGCTGGCGGCGGCAAACGCCTATGTGCAGTCGCCCGATGATGCCGTGCTGGCCGCCGCTGCCAAAGATGTCGCACTGGCGAACGGCATCCTGCCGCAGCGGGTGACGGTCCGGCACATCACCGGATACAGCGCCACCATCGGCGATGTCGTGCAGGTCACGATCACGACGTCCATTCCGCTCCACCTGGCCCGCATCTTCACGCCCAAGACCAGCTATGACGTCACGGTCGTGTCGATCGCCTCCTTGCCGAGCAGGCAGGCGCCGCCCTGCATCCTGGCGCTGGCGCCGTCCAATGGCGTGACCCTGTCGGGCGGCACGTCCGTCAGCGCGTCCAATTGCGCCGTCCTCTCGAACGGCCCCATTGCGATCAGCGGTGGCTCGACGATCAGCGCGAAGGCGGTCACGTCGTCCGGCGATATCGGGCTGAACGGCGGCAGTGGGCTGAAGGCCGATACGATCACCTATGGCGGAAGCCTGACCAATGCCGGCGGCAGCAGCGTCACCGGCCGCCAGGTCAAGGCGACGAACAGCACGCCCGACCCGATGGCGAACAACAGCGCGCTGGCGGCGGCTTTCTCCCGGCTCGGTTCCGCCACCGCCCCCCGAAGGGCGAGCGTGCCGACCGGCGACGACCTTTCCCTGTCCTATTATCCCACGACGATGACGTTCCAGGGCAAGACCGGAACGCTGTCGGACGGGACATGGACATTCCCGGCGGGCGAATATCATTTCGCCAATCTCAATACCGGGTCGCTGAAGCTGCACATCCAGGGGCCATCGGTCGTGACGGTGAGCGGCAGCGTGACCGTGGGCGGGGGCGGGGGGCTGATGCTGCCCGATGGGCCGGTGACCATCAACGCGCCCGTCACGCTGAGCGGGGGCACCACCCTGACCGTGGGAGCCGGTCGCCATTATTTCGGTTCGATCTCGCTGGGCGGCGGGTCGACCGCCACGATCGGCGCGGGCGACATGGATGTGGCGGGCGCCATCCTGGTGGATGGCGGCGGCAGCCGCCTGACCATGGGGGCCGGAAACTATGCCATCGGGAATGACGGCAAGGGCACCGCGATCAGCCTATCGGGGGGTAGCGAGGCCAGCTTCGGCGATGGCGCCTTCAGTGCCAACGGCGCGGTCAAGACCGCCGGCGGCAGCAACATCGTCTTCGGGGCGACCGGTACCCATTATATCAACGGCGATCTGGACCTGAACGGCGGTTCCACCTTCGGGTCCGGCACCTACCTCATCAATGGCGGCTTTACGAACAATACCGGGGGCACGATGGCGGGCCGCGACGTCAGCTTCATCCTGGCGGGCACGTTGAAAGCCGCCGGGGGAACCTCGATCGCCCTGAACGCGCCGTCGGGCGGATCGTCCTTCGGGATCGCCGACATTCTCTTCGCGACGCGATCCAGCGCCACGACCACACTGGGCGGGGGGACCCAGGACGCCTATTCCGGGATCATCTATGCGCCCAATTCCGACTTCCGGATGAGCGGCGGGGCCACGATCGGGGGCGGCTGTTTCTCCCTGGTCGTGAAGACCGTGACGCTCTCCGGGGGGCCGAGCGCGGCGACCGCCTGTGCCAGCATGTCGGCGGGCGGGAATAGCGGCAATGTGGGGCTGGTGCGATGAGGAGGAAAGCTCCGTCACAGCTCCTCCGGGAAACCCGGGGTGTCGCGGCCATCGAGTTCGCACTCTGGTCGCTGCTGATCTTCGGCGCGCTCCTCCCGGCGCTCGATTTCGGCGTCTATCTCGTCAGGAGCGCCAGGCTGAGCAGCGCGGTCGAGCAGGCCTCGATCCTCGGCTATAACATGCGCAACGCCAATGCGTTGGATGTCGACCGGCTCTCCCGATATGTCGTCGCCGCCAGCGCCCTTCCCGCCGATAGCGTCACCGCGACCATCCGTTGCAACGGCCAGGCGCAGAATTGCGCCGTCGCCCCGTCCGCGCGCTCATGCTCCTGCGTGGCACCCGGCCTGCCGACGACCTATGTGCCCGCGTCCAGTTGCGGCGCGCCCTGTCCCAGCGGCGCCACCTCGGGCTTCTATGTCACGGTCGCCGCGGCGTCGAATTATCGCTCGATCATCCGGAATCCGTGGCTCGATGGTTCGACCATGGCGAGCGCGGTCACGGTGAGGCTGCCATGATCCGACGCCTTCGAGCCGACCGCAAGGCGGCCAGCGCGGTGGAGTTCGCGCTGCTGGCACCCGCCCTGCTCAGCTTCCTGTTCCTGCTGATCGAAGGCGCGCTGCTGGAATGGCGGCAGCAGGGGCTTCAGCAGGTGGCGTCGGAAAGCGTCCGCTGCTTCGCCCTCGGCGCATCGGGGTGCGAGACGCCGGAGGCGACGCGAGCCTATGCCAGTGCGCTGGCTCAACAACGGGGCATCCCCGCACCGCCGAGCAGCGTCACGGTATCGACCGACCAGAGCTGTTCCGGGGCGAACGGCATGAACAGGGTGACGATCGTCGTTCCGATCAGCCTTGCCACATCGCTCCTTCCGAAATCCCTTTCGACCCTCACCGCCAATTCCTGCTTCGTCGCGCCGAATTGAGGGGGCTCCACTCCCTGGGTGAGGGGTCGAGCGAGCCGCAGGCTCGGGATCGGAAGCGCGACGGATCGGGACATCGCCCGCCTCGCTTGCCGTTCGAGTTCGGGCAGACAGCCGCTTGCGGGAATAGCAGCCAGGATTAACCTGCATCAGCGCAATCCGGCCGATTCCCGACCGCAGCTTGCATCCTCGAATTTTGGAGACAGGACCTTGTCGCGCTTCCGGTGTGTCGTGCCCTCGCTTCTTGCCCTCGGACTCGCTGGAGCGGCTTGCGGCCAGGCGAGCAGGAGCGACACGCCGACGGACAGGATCGAGGTTCCCAAGGTGGAACGAAAGGGCGTCTGGCAACCGACCGTCGGCGGAACCCAAATGCCGTTATGGCCCGCAAGCGTCGCTCTCGCCAAACCCGACACCGGCGACGAGGCCGAAGCCACGGGCAACGGCTCGCCGCTGGTCGGTGGCAGGAAGTGGCATTGGGCGAGCTATGTCACCCGGCCGACCATGACGATCTACCGGCCGAAGGGGCGGAACACCGGTGCGACCATGCTGGTGCTGCCGGGCGGGGGCTTCTACGCGGTCGCGACGGATCTGGAAGGGACCGAGATCTGCGACTGGGTCGTCACGAAGGGCATGACATGCGTCATGCTGTAGATCGGGATAGCCTTTGCGTCCGCCCGTCTCACCGGGCGGGCTTTGCGGGATCGTTCGCGGGCGTATCGACGGACGGGACGGTGTCGGCATAGAGGTCCCAATGGTCGAGCAATTCGTGCACGACGGGAACGCCGACGCGGTAATTGGCCTCATAGGCGACCATTTGGCCGGGGCCCTCGTCGCCGACACTGGCGGTCGCCGAGGTGCCCGGCGGTGGCATGGACGGATTGCTGCCCGTGCGGAGAACCATGACCCGCCCCGGATCCACCAGTTTGAGCTTGGCGCCCAGTTCGATCGCTCCGGCCAATGTCTGGCTTTCCATATTGGTCATGGCGAACACGCCCTTCTGGTGCGTCCACAATCTGACCCAGTCGCGCGCCCAGCGGGTACGTCCCGGACCATGCCAGTAGCGGCGCGAACCCAGCGTTTCGCCCATCAGCACGAACGGCGGACGCTGCGCATTGGGATAGCCCTTCCACGCCGCCCGCGCCCGGCGCAGCGACGGAGAATCCGGTATCCGGACCGAACGCGTCCGCTCGAAGGCCCAGCGTGCCAGGCCCTGGTTCAATTCGATCGCCATGCCCAGTCCGGATATGTCGTCGGTTCCGCCGAAGCTGTTGCCGTTGGTCGGCAGCCGATCGGGCTTGTCCGCGCCGATCGCGAAAAGGCCGTAGGGCCATGATGTCGGCACCTCGCGATCGTCGAATTCGCGCAACGTATCGCCCTGTACCACCCAGCGGGCCCATGCCGCGCTACCGACGGAGGCCACGGCAGGATCGACGCCGGAAATCCCCGTGAACAGCCAATATGTCTTGGTGAAATCGAAGCGAGGGTCCATCAACAGCCCGATCAGCTGCTGGCCATTGTCGCTGAACAGGGTGCCGGTGCTGCCCCAGACCATGCCGTACAGTCCCTGCGCATTTCGGCGTAGCGGGTGTGTCGCACCCGGCAGGGGGATGACTTCGTCCAGATGTTCGCGCTCGGCCCAGAGCTGGAACTCGCCGGGAACATCGCCCATGTCCTTGCCCGGCTCGAAATTCGCGATGACGATCACCTTGACCGCTATGCGCTGGTTCGTGGGCAGGGGGGGCACCGGCGGCTCCTGCGCCGTCGCCACCGATGGCGACGCGAAAGCCAGGGCAAGGGAGAAGACGGATAGACGGAGGATCGATCGCATTGCTGACTCCCGCGACTGGAAAACCGATACGCGCTCGCCAACCATGCCCCCGGAACCCGGCCTGCCCGGTGTCGGCGCTAAGGCATGGCATCGGACCGACGACCAGCGAGCAGCCAGCAACTATCGATTATAGGCGTGCACGCAAACGCAATGAATCTGACGCAGCGTTGCAGGAAGTAGAGCAGCGACACGGACCGCAGGCTGGGACAGACGCCGTGGGAATCGTCTCGGCTGGGTCATGCCGCCATGCTATCCATGCGCCATCCCGGCTGACGGCCATCCCCGATCGCGGCGCATCGCCTGACGCCCTTCGACGACACGGCAACGGAGACAGGAACGATGGTGAAGAGCTATTCCCGCATTCTCGTGATCGCATGCATGGCCCTGAGCAGTCCGCTGTCAGCCCAGGACAGCGACGGCCAGGATTACCCCGATCTCCCGCGTTATCCGCAATCCGTCATCGACGGCTACCGGGCACCCTCGCTCGACGAGATCGTCATCCCGACCGGCCCGATCGCCGATGCCGAGGGGCAAGCCAACCGACAGGTCGTCGAAGGCACGGTCACCCATATCGATTACCGGGTGAAACCGGCGACCGCTCCCTTGCAGATCGAGCGCTATTATGACGGCGTGCTGCGAAAGGCGGGGTTCGCGATCGCCTATTCCTGCGTCGGCCCGGCCTGTGGGCGCGATATGGGCGCGTTGATCCTCAATTCGGGCAAGGTGGCGCCGGTCGGGCTGGCGGACGGCCTGTTCAACGACCGGATACGGGTGATGGTCGCCCGGCGCGCCGAAACCTGGGTCGTGCTGCACATCGCCGAAGGACCGGATCGGTCGCAGATATACGAGGCGGTCGTGGAAGGCGCATCGGCGCGTCGGTAAAGGGTGTTCATATCATGACGGTGCGCCGACCGGCCGATCCGACAGGGCCTTTTGCAGGCGGTCGGCCATGTCGGCGAGGGGGACTTTCGCGATCGAATCCCGATCGGCCCCCGTGCGCAACAGGTCGGCGACGACCAGCAGATGCTGGGTCACCTGGTCGACCGATTGCAGGCTGGTCATATGACGCCGCAGCGTCTCGCTGTCGCTGCCGAGGTCATAGGCCAGCTCGCCGAGCCGCTGGGACGCCAGCAACAATTCGTCGGCCAGGGCGCCATAGACGATGGCACCGCCGCCCTCGGCAGGCCCGGTCATGATTTCGAGCATTGCTTGATGACCATCGCGGCCAGGCCGTCCCGCGCCACCGGCTGACTGGCCATGCCCCGGGCGAGGACATAGCCGCCGCCCGGCGCGGGCGAGAAGGCATAGCCGCCCGCCCCCAGCATCGCCTTGACCCCGGCCCCGCCATCCTCGCTGCCGTCGATCAGCAACAGCCCCACGGCATTGGCCCCCGCCGCCTTGGCCGCCGCGGCGAACAGCAGCGAGATGGACGGGCGCTCCCCCGCGACCGGATCGCGCGCCAGCAGCCGCAGCCGCCCCGATGGCCAGGCATCGAGCACCAGATGCGCCTCGCCCTGGGGCGCGAAATAGATGGTGCCCTGCTCGATCGCCATGCCGTCGGTCGCGACCTCGACCTTGGGGGCGACCTTTTCGCGAAGCTTGGCGACCATGCCCTCGACCAGTCCGGGGCCGAGATGCTGGACGACGACGGTCGGGGGGCCGTTGGCCGGGAAGGTCGCGAACAGGTCGAACAGCATCGCGGTGCTGGAGGCGTCGCCCCCCACCACCAGCACCCGGCCGTTCCAGTCGAGCGGGGGCGCGACGCCCGTCGCGGCGGCCGACCGCGCGGCCTTGAGGTCCGCCGTCTTCGCCGCCTTGATCCGCTTGCCCAGCTTGGCGATGATCGCGTCGATCTCGGCGGGCGCGGCGACCAGCGGCTTGGGCAGGCAGTCGATCGCGCCCAGCCGCAGGGCTTCGATCGAGTCCGCCGCGCCATCGGTGGTCCGGGTCGAGAACATGATGACCGGCATGGGCCTGGTTTCCATGATCTCGGCCAGATATTCGATGCCGCTCATGCCCGGCATCTCGACGTCGAGCGTCATGACGTGCGGCCTCAGCGTCTGGACCAGCTCGCGCGCCTCGGCGGCACCGTCGGCCAGGCCGACGACCTCGACGCCCGGAATGCGTTCGAGCGCACCGGAGATCAGCGCCCGCATCGTCAGCGAGTCGTCCACAACAAGAACCTTGGTGGCGGCCATGGGTCAGTCCTTCGGTTCGTGTTTCGCTCAGGCCGCGTCGGCGAGAGGGGGTTGGTCGACAAGTCGATCGAGCGCGAGGACGAGGATCATCCGGCCCTCGATCGTGGCGAGCCCTTCGAGGAAGCGGGAGGCTTCGCCCTCGCCCATGTCGGGCACCGGCTGCATCTCGTCCGTGGGCACCGCGACGATGTCGTTGACCGCATCGACGATGATGCCCTGCATCTGCTCGCCGACACGGACCACGATGATGACGTGGCGGGCGGTCGGGTCGGTCATGCCCCAGCCGAGACGGCAGCGCAGGTCGAGGACCGGGAGCACGACGCCGCGAAGGTTGACCACACCGCGGATATGCGTCGGCACATTGGGCAGCGGCGTCGCCGGCGACCAGGCGCGGATCTCGCGAATGGCCATGATGTCGACGCCCAGCACCTGGTCGCCAAGCTGGAAGGTAATGAGTTGGCGCGACATGGGCGTCCTCTCTCGCTCAAAAGTCAGGGGGTCGGGGGTCAATGCAGCACGCGGCGGATGGCGGCGGCCAGCTTGTCGGGATGGAAGGGCTTGACGATCCAGCCGGTCGCCCCGGCGTCCCGGGCGCGCTGCTTCTTCTCGTCGGAGCTTTCGGTGGTGAGCACCAGGATCGGCAGGGCGCGCCGCCCCTGGCTCCTCACCTTTTCGATCAGGCCGAAACCGTCCATGCGCGGCATGTTGATGTCGGTGATGAGCAGGTCCGGCGTCATCCCGTCGAGCGTCTCCAGCGCGTGGACGCCGTCCTCCGCCTCGACCACGCTGTAGCCGAGGTCCGACAGGGCGACGCGCAGCAGCATCCGCATGCTGGGGGAGTCGTCCACGGTCATGATCGTCTTCGGCACGCTCGGTCCCCTTGCTATGATAGTGTCCATCAGAAAAACTCCACGTCGCCGGTCGAGGCCGGCGGTGCCACGGTGCGGATGACGACCGGCGGGGCGGCATCGGTCACGGTGCGGCACCGCGCCAGGCCCAGCGCCGGTCGGAACTCGACCCGGCGCGCGCCGGTGCCCGCGACGTCTTCGCCGACCAGCGGGATACGCTCCTGGCGCAGGAAGGTCCGGGCGAAGGCGATGTTCGTCCCGCCGATGTCGCGGAACCCCGCGCGCATCGAGGCACCGCCGAAGATCCGGGCCTTCAGGCGATGCCGGGACGCCCCCATCGCCAGCATGGCGTTGATGAGCACCTCCATGGCATAAACGCCGTAGCGCTGCATCGACGCGGCGTCGGACGCGCTGCCCTGGGCCAGCAGATAATGGTTGATCCCGCCGACCCGCGCCACGGGATCGTAGAAACAGGCGGCGACGCAACTGCCGAGGACGGTGGTCAGCACCACGTCCACCTCGTCGCTGACGCGGGTTTCCCCTTGCGCCACGGTCACCCGGCGCAGCCCGTCGCGGATGGCGAGCGCGGTCATGCGGCGCACTCCGCCAGCAGGCGTCCGGCGATGCGGCGGAGCGGAAGCTGCTCGGTCACCGCCCCGGCCTGGAACGCGGCTGCGGGCATCCCATAGACGATGCTGGTCGCCCGGTCCTGGCCGAACGTCACCGCGCCCGCATCGCGCATCGCCTTCAGCCCCGCCGCGCCGTCATTCCCCATGCCGGTGAGGATCGCGCCGGTCGCCTCCGTCCCGGCCATGGCCGCGACCGAGTGGAACAGCCGGTCGACCGAGGGGCGATGGCCGTTGACCTTGTCGGCCTCGACCAGTCGGCAATGACGGCGCGTGCCGCTGCCCGCGATCTCCAGATGGCGATCGCCGCCCGGCGCCAGATAGACCTTGCCCCGGGACAGGACGGCGCCGGGGCGGGCCTCCTGCACCTGCGGCGCGCAGAGGCGGTCGAGGCGGGCGGCGAAGCTGGGCGTGAAGGTCGCGGGCATGTGCTGCACGATCACGGTGGGGGGGCAGTCGGCGGGGAAATCGGCGAGCAGCGCGATCAGCGCCTCGACACCGCCGGTGGAGGCGCCGATCGCGATGATGCTGGCCGCCCGCGCGCCGCGACGCGGGGCCGATACCGGCTTGTTCGCCACGATGGGCGACAGCGGCGCGTGCGGGCGCGAAGCCGCCGCTGCCCGGACGAGCTCGACCAGCCCGATCCCCGGCGTGGAGCCGGGAAGGGCATGGAGCCGGCTCTTGTCGAAACAGTCGAACGCCCCCAGTTCCAGCGCCGCCAGACTGATCTCGGCCCCCTGGCCGGTCAGCGACGACAGCATCACGACCGGGGTCGGGCGCAACCGCATCAGCCGCTCGAGGAAGTCGAGGCCGTTCATGCCCGGCATCTCGATATCCAGCGTCACGACATCGGGATTGAGCGCCTTGATCTGCGCGCGCGCCTGGTCGGCCCTGGCGGCGGTGCCAACCACCTCGATCGCGGGATCGACCGCCAGCTTGCGCCGGATCATCGCCTGCATGGTGGGCGAGTCGTCGACCACGAGGACGCGCACGCTCATGCCGCCACCTTGAGATAGGCGGTGCGGCCGACGCAGCGGAAACGCTGCTGCACCGCGCCGACCAGGCGTTCCGAATGGCCGATATAGAGCATCCCCCCCGTCTCCAGCCGGTCGGCGAGCCGCGTCTGCAACCGTGCCTTGGTCGGTTCGTCGAAATAGATCATGACGTTGCGACAGCAGATGGCGTCGAAGCGGCCCTTCATCGGCCACTCGCCCAAAAGGTTCAGGGGGCGAAAGGCGATCGCGTCGCGCAACATCGGGTCGATCGCGGCGTCGTCGCCCTGGCCCCGGACCCAGGCGGCGCGCAGCGCGGCGGGCACGGTGCGCAACGTCTGCGCCGTATAGCGTCCCGCGCGCGCCGTCTCGATGACGCTCGACGACACATCGGTCGCCAGCAGGCGCAGATCGCCCTTGAGCAGCGCTTTCGCGGCGGACCGGTCGCTGCCCAGCGCCGCCATCAGCCAGCTATACGGCTCCTCGCCGCTCGAACAGGCGGCGGACCACAGGCGGACGCGACCGCCCCTGGCGAGCCGGGCCGCCAGCGCGGGCCAGAGTCGCTCGACGAAATCGTCGAAATGGTGGCTCTCGCGAAAGAAGCTGGTGTGGTTGGTGGTCAGCGCATCGATCGCCCGCGCGCGCTCCGCCTCGTCGCGACCGATCAGCGCGACATAGGCCCCGACGCTGTCGAGGCCGCAGGCCCGCACGCGCGGCGCAAGGCGGCCATAGACGAGCTGCGCCTTGGTGTCGGGAAGCAGGATGCCGACACTGTCATAGACGAGCGCGGCGACGGCGCGGTGGTCCGCCGCGCAATAGGCGAACTCGCGGGGCCGGGCGGGCGCGGCGACCCCGCTCATGCGGCGTTCGCCAGCATCGCCCGACCGGCGCGGCGACCCCGCTCGGTCAGGGCGTCGACATCGACGATCAGCGCCACGCGCCCGTCGCCCATGATCGTCGCGCCCGCGACGCCGTCGATCGCCTGGTAATTGGCCTCCAGGCTCTTCACCACGACCTGACGCTGGTCCTGGATGGAGTCGACCAGCAGCGCCGCCTGGCCCTGGTCGCCCTCGACCACGATCAGCACCGCCGAGGTCGGATCGCGCTCGGCCCCGGCGACGCCCAGATGGTCGGCGAGCGGCAGGACCGGCACATAGCATCCCCGCACGTCGAGCAGCGCCCCGTCGCGACCGAACCGGCTCAGCATATCGTCCGATGGCCGCAGGCTCTCGACGATATGGCTGAGCGGGATGACGAAGGTCTGCGCCCCCACCGTCACGATCATCCCGTCGAGCACCGCCAGGGTCAGCGGCAGGCTGAGCGTGAAGCTCGACCCCTTGCCCTTGCTCGACTGGATGCCGATGCGGCCGCCCAGCGCCTGGATGTTCTTGCGCACCACGTCCATGCCGACGCCACGGCCCGACACGTTGGTGATGGCGACGGCCGTGGAGAAGCCGGGCGCGAAGATCAGATTGTCGATATCCTCGTCGCTGAGGCTCGCATCGGGCAGGACGATGCCGCGTTCGATCGCCTTGGCGCGGACCCGCTCGCGATCGATGCCCTTGCCGTCGTCGGCGACGGTGATGACGATGCGGCCGGAATGATGCGCGGCGGACAGGCGCACCACGCCCTCCGGCGGCTTGCCCGCATCGACCCGCGCCTCCGGGGTCTCCAGCCCGTGGTCGACCGCGTTGCGGATCAGATGGGTCAGCGGCTCGCCGATACGCTCGACGACCGTCTTGTCGACCTCGGTCATCTCGCCCTCGACCTCCAGACGGACGCGCTTGCCGGTCTCGCCCTCCAATTCGCGGACGATGCGGGGCACGCGGCTGAACACCGTCTTCATCGGCTGGGCGCGGATCGCCATGGTGGAGTCCTGAAGCTCGCGCGTCAGATGCTCCAGGTCGCTGAGTTCGGTGCTCCCGCCCATGCCGTTCTCGGACAGGCGCTGCGCGAGCATCGCCTGGGTGATGACCAGTTCGCCGACCAGGTTGACCAGCCGGTCGAGCTTGTCGAGATCGACGCGGATGGTCTGGGCGGGGGCGGGGGTCGGAGCCGGCGCGACCGGCTGGGCCTCGGCGGGTGCCGCCTCCAGCGCCGACGCCGGTTCGGCTTCGAGCAGGGGAAGGGCGGTCTGCTCGCGCGCCAGCTTCAGGGCGCAGGCGTCGGTGAACTCGAACACCGAACGAATATCGTCTTCGGCGACATGGGCCGGCAGGGCGATCGTCCAGCCGAGATAGGCGCAATCGGCATCCAGCGCGTCCAGCGCGGGCAACGCCCCCCGGTCGCACGCCACCACCGAGCCGCCCAGCAGCGCCAGCTCGCGCAACAGGAGAAGCGGCTCCGCGCCATTGTCCAGCGCATTGGCGGTGGGCCGATAGTCGAGCCGCCAGTCGCCGGGGGCGGGCTCCCCGGCGGACGCGGGAGCGACGTCGCCCAGCATCGCCATGAGGTCGTCGAAATCGTCGACCGGAAGCGCCTCGGGCGCGGGTGCCGCGCTCTCGACCGGGGCAGGGGCAGGGGCCGACGCCCCGCCTTTGCAGGCATCGGTCAGGCGGGCCAGCATCGCCGCGTCGGCGGGGGCCGCGACGCCGTCACGTGCCGCTGCGACATGATCGGCGAGCATGTCGAACGCCCCCATGACCAGGTCAAGCAGCGCGGGCGTCAGCGCCAGCGTCGCGTTGCGGACGAGATCCAGCAGCGTCTCATACTGATGGGTATAGGCCTGGAGCCGTTCGAAGCCGAACGCCCCCGCGCCGCCCTTCACCGAATGGACGCAGCGGAACACGCTGTTGATCGTCTCCGGATCGCGGTCGCCGTCGCCGTCGCCGTCGCCGTCGCGCAGCAGGGCGAACGCGCTCTCCATCCCGGCAAGACCTTCCTCGCATTCCTGGAAGAAAATCTGCTGGATCGCATCGATGTCCATGGTTGCGTTCCCGATCAGACGGTGACGAGATCGTCGAGCCCGGCCAGCGCCGCCATCTCGACAAGCGCGGGCGCCGGGTTGACGATGGCGAAGGGCAGGGCGCTCCGCGCCGCGGCCTCACGTCCGGCGAGCAGCACCTGAAGACAGGCCGTGCCGATCCGCTCCACCGCCGCTCCGTCGAGGAGCAGGGGCTGCCCCTTTTCGACCGCCTGCCGGAGCGTGGCGCGCAGCGGGCCGGCAGCCGGTGTGTCGAGGATGGCGGGGAGGGGGGCGATCATGGCGATGGATCCGGCGTGCGGGGAAGGGACGGGTGGCGGAGATCAGAATTCCGACCAGTCGTCCTGCGTCACGGCAGCGCCGCCTCCCGCCGCGCCGACCCGGCGCCGGGTGTTGCGGGCAATCTCCCGCCCGGCCTGTGCCGCGCGCGCCTGAAGCGTGTGCACCGTGCCGCTCGACCCCGAAGCATGGTGCGCCTGGCCGAGGGTGAACCGCGCGACCTGGCGGGCGAGTTCGTCGGCTTCCTCCGACAGGCTGCGCGCGGCAGCGGTCGCCTGCTCGACCATGGCGGCATTCTGCTGGGTGACCCCGTCCATCTCGCTGACGGCGGTGTTCACCTGCTGCAAGCCGGTCGATTGCTGCTCCGCCGACGTGGCGATGGTGCCGACCAGCGTGCTGATCTCGCCGATACGACCGATGATCCGTTGCAGGGCCTTGCCCGTCTCGCTGACCAGTTCGACGCCCACGCCGACCTGATGCGAAGAGGCCATGATCTTGGTCTTGACGTCCTTGGCCGCATCCGCCGACCGCTGGGCGAGCGCGCGAACTTCCGAGGCGACGACCGCGAAGCCCTTGCCCGCATCGCCCGCCCGTGCCGCCTCGACACCGGCATTGAGGGCCAGGAGATTGGTCTGGAAGGCGATGCCGTCGATGACGCTGATGATCTCGCCGATCTCGGCGGAGGCCCGCTCGATGCCGGTCATCGCGTCGACCGCGCGGCGGACCACGTCGCCGGACTGCTCCGCCTCGGCCCGGGTCTCGCTCACCACGGTGTGGGCGCGCATCGCCCCGGCCGCCGTCTCGCGGACCGTGCCGGTGATCTCGTCCATCGCCGCGGCGGTTTCCTCCAGGCTGGCGGCCTGCTGCTCGGTCCGCTGCGAAAGGTCGTCCGACGCCTGGCGAATGTCGTTCGCCCCGTTGTTGATGCCGTTCGTGGCTTCGCTGACCGAGGACAGCACCTCGGCCACGGCGTCCATGGCGCGGTTGTAATCGACGCGCAGGCGCTCATAATCCGCCGGGAACGGCTCTTCGATGCGATAGCTGACATCGCTGGTCGCCAGCTTCGCCAGCCCGGTGCCCAGGGCACCGACCACCAGTTGCTGGGCCGCGCCCGCGTCCTTGACCACCTGGCCGTTGGCGCGGAACACTTCCATGGCCCGGGTCATGCGACCGACGCAATCGCGATGGTCCGTCCACCTGATCGGCGTCGTCAGGTCGCCCTCGGCAAGCCCCTCCATGCGCTCGACCGTACCCACATAGGGATCGCAGACCAGCTTCTTGGAGACGATCCCCACCAGCATCGTGACGGCCAGTGCCATGCCCGCCACGACCATCAGAGCGACAGGCGATCCCTGACGGGACAGGGCCAGCCAGGTGGTCGCGACCGGCACCGCCGCCAACGCAGAATAGGTGGCGAACAGCACATCGAACTTCCGACGGATCGGTGCGTCCGTGCTAAACCATCGTATCATGCCCTGAGCTCCTGATCGTTGCCGCCGCAGCGGGGATCCATTGCCATTCTGGAATGGATCCGATTTCGGAGCTATCTGGGGAAAATCCTCTAATTAGCGGTTAATTTCTCCGTTAAATCTCAACTACGTTAATCAATCATGTTACTGTCGAGGGGCGCCTGTTCTTGCCCCGCCAGCATTCAGGCACCGGTCGAACGCCCGTCCGCCTCCGCGAAATCAGCCCGCACTCATGCCGGTCACGACATCCAGGTCGGTCATAGCGACAAGGCGCATTGTCATGCGCGAAAGCCGTGCTTGCTGCGCTTCGCCGTCGATGTCGGCTTCTGTGAAGGAAATCGGGCACCGGCAGGTGTACGATATCCTCCAAAGCAGGAAGCCGCGGGCCACGCGCGGTGAGCTATGGGGTTTTGGGGTTTTGCGCT